>CAZYXR010000008.1:15013-20845 GCA_964650845.1 uncultured Chitinophagaceae bacterium | reverse complement strand
TCTGCATACACCTTGTATGGCAGGTTGAAAAACCGACTCAATGCAGAATGCTGAATTACTGCATTGGTATCGGCAGCAACTCTATTGCGCAATGTTTCGCTATCAACTTCAGCACTCACAAAATCGGAAATAACTTGTGCTGACGTTGCAGCATACACAACTCTGGCAAGTGCCTCGTGCAGTAGGTTTCCATACTCTATATCGTCTAACTTCTCTTTTTTCCAAAATTGGCGTTGATTGGTGCGCACAGCTACTTGGCTCATTGCCGCCTGCGTTGCTGCACCTTTAATTTCAAACAAATTTGAATCCTTCCGCTTTTTAAAAATTTGCTTTGTTGTGTCATCATCAAAGATTGAATAATCGGCTACAGTATTGCTCCATCGGTTGGTTTCGACCAAGAAGTGATACAGCAATTTGTTTATCGAATTGACTTCCAATTCTTTTTTACTGGTAGTAGATGGAAGCTCCGAAACTACATACAACATTTCGGTAGGGCGGGTTGTGGCTACATAAAACATGTTCAACTTATCTAAAAACAATGCCCGCATTTCATCCTCATACAAAAAAGCAAAATCTGTTTCGAGCAAACTTTTCTTGAGGGGCAAAATAAAATCGCTCAACTCTTCAATGTATGGCTTTTGAATAGTTGAATTTTGTAATTCGCATCGGGCAGTATCACCACCGGAAACTCCAAGCCTTTCGACTTGTGAATGGTCATAACCCTAATAGCATCTAATGTTTCGGGATAGATGATACTCTTCTTTTCTTTCTCTTTTTCCCACCATTCTAAAAAGTGCTGTATGCTACCAGTAAACCTATGCACATAGAACAATACTTCATCTAAAAAAAACTGAACAAAAGGGTCCGAAATGCTATCTAAATCGAATAGTTGAATCAACAGATTTACGGTTTGAAACAAATTTTGCTGGCGCAAAATTTGCGTGTCAAATTCTTTACAAATCAATGTTGCAATCCTCGCTTCAAATTCACTGTTATAACCATGAACATTGATATCACCAATGGCTGTTTTGTCGGCAAATTTTTCTTCGAGCAAATACCAAAGTTCTGCGCGTGCTATTAAATCTTCGGGGCGATTCAGATAGCGTAACGCACACTCCAGTAACTGAACAGAAGGAGCTTCGGCAATGAACAAACTTTCGGGCGATACCACATCAAATTCCTTACTGATAAGATATGATGCAATGCTTGCTCCAATTTTGTTCTTCTCCACAATAATAGCAATATCGCGTTTGCTGAAACCTTTTGCCAGTGCAGCATTCACAATATCGAGTACTTTATGCAGCATTACTTCAGTCAACGATTGTTCATCAGTTTTTTCAATAAACGAAAGGTGCACATTTCCTCCTGCAATATTCTTGCCCGGTTTTTGTTCGTGCCCGTTGTACACTTCTTTATCACTAAGTTTAGGCAACTGTTTTACAACGTCATAAAACTCATTGTTGAATGCAATAATATTGTTGCGGCTGCGATAGTTGTGTTCCAGGTTTATCAATCGCGGCTTATGATTGGCGATATTTATTTCGCGTTCTTTCAACACCCAATCTTTATCGCTTCCATATATCTGCGGCAACATGGCAAACTGCTTCACTTCACCACCGCGAAAACGATAAATTGCCTGTTTCGCATCGCCTACTATCAAGCATTCATTCATGTTAGAAACAGCATTGTCAATAAGCGGCAAAAGATTGTGCCATTGCATTACAGAAGTGTCTTGAAACTCATCAATCATTATATTTTCATATCGCGCACCTACACGTTCAAAAATTACGGGCACAGGCTGTCCCGTTACTTCGCCAAATACCAACTGCTGAAACTCGCCAATAAGCATAAGCTGGTTTTCTAACTTATAGTGCTGCAACAAATCATTTATTGCCTGCAATAGCATAAATGGAAATACATTTTCGCGAATTAACTTTGCGAGCATCACTTCTTTATATTCAACATTGAGCATAGTGGTAAGTTCTACAAACAATTGCCCCAAAACAGCCTGCACACTTAACATATCGGCAGATGGGTTTTTAGAACTCCACCACTTGCCACTTTCAAAAATTTCGTTTTGCCTTTTGCCGCCTTTTGCATTATCGTAAGCAATACCTTTTTCGCGCAAGCCTATGAAATAACCAACCATACCACCCGCTTTGTAATGGAAATCATCATTGGAGATTCCGTTTTCTTCTATCACCTGAAATGCCCTATCAACAAGGCTTTGTATCTTTTTTTCAAAATCATTGGTAAGCAAAAAAAGTTTCTGTTGCACTTTAAGCAACTGCGCAATCGAAGTTTTGGCTAATGCTTCTTTATGAAAATACGCATCTTCTTTCAACAACAAAAATGAGAAGTTCAGCAACTCATTTTCGATGCGCATTCCTTTACCTTCCTGCAATTTTGTGGAGGCAAATTCTATCAATGCTTTAGATAAATATTTGCTTGTCTGCTCATCATCTTTAGTGTTACTTTCCTCAACTTCATCTATCAATAAATCAATCACCTCGCTCATCAGCAACTTAGCATTCATCTCAATCTCCACATTCATATTGAGTTTCAACTCGTATGCAAAACCCTTAATTACATGATGGGTAAAACTATCGATGGTGCTGATAGCCAAATCGGTGTAGTTGTGTAGAATTGAAGAGAGCATCGAGCTTGCTCGGGTTTGTAATGTAGCCTTATCAATACCCAAATGTGCCGTCAAAAAATCAATAAGCGCATTTTCATTTTCATCCAACACCATAAGTTTCGAGAGCGCTTCCAGAATTCTGGACTTCATCTCGTTGGCAGCTTTGTTAGTAAAAGTAATGGCAAGTATATGCTTGTATTGTGCAGAAGGATTGCGTAAAGCCAAGCGCAGATATTCGCTTACAAGCGTGTATGTTTTACCCGAACCAGCAGAAGCTTTTACAACAGTTAGCATAATGAAATGTAAATTTTACAAGAATTGTTTGGCACCGGCTTTATAAAAAAACAA
The DNA here is from genome assembly GCA_964650845.1 of uncultured Chitinophagaceae bacterium. GTDB lineage: Bacteria > Bacteroidota > Bacteroidia > Chitinophagales > LD1 > UBA7692. Next base: position 17,859 of record CAZYXR010000008.1, on the reverse strand, counting down.
CAGCTCTTAAAACCTTCCAAACCGAAGAAAAACCATCCCGCCTACACCACTCAAATTTTTTGTATTCAATTCTTTGAAAGGCTCACCCACAACAAGCCTATAATTAAGCCCCACTCCTATTCTGAAAAGTTTTGTTGCATTCCACACACCATACACTGCGGGAATTATTCCGGCAAAATTCTTCTTTGTTGTTACGGTATCGAATTGCGTATATTTTATATTGCTCCAGCCTGCTGCCAGTTCGGGTTGCAACGAAAATTTTTTGTCGTGAAAAAGAATGTATCCAAAACTCAATCCTGCGAAATTATGTGTCAGGTAAATTTGTTCTTGCGCATCGGGATATGTAAATTTTGTAATGTTTTCGCGCGAAGAAAGAATGTGATAGTTTGCCCCCACTACATACTTGTGGTTCACAACCCAATGCAAACTAAAGTGCGATGTTGCGGCAGCACTGCCAGTAATATGCGTGGCAGCAACACCTGCTTGAACATAAGCCGTGCTTACAAATTTTTTGGAATAAAAAAATGCCTTCTTGGTAGTGTCCTCATCTTGTGCTATCGCTACTGAAAAAGCGCAAAATACAAGTATTGCAGCAATCAAACTTTTGCATCCCAAAAACCGTATGTTACTAAGCTGCATTACTCTATTTTCTTTCTTCACTGTTTAACTCAAACATTACTTATAACTCCTCAAAATTAACTCTATTCACCAACCACCAGTTGGCATCAGGCTTGCGCGAAAGCCAAAATTCGAGGGTGTAATTATACTTTGCAAAACGCTTGCCCTTTGCGGGTTGCAAACCATACACCAACGAACATCGCAAGTATGCTTCAGAATTTTCATCACTAATATCAATAGCTTCTAAAAGCATATCCTCTAAGCGTCCTTTATTAAAAGTACTCTGCCATATTTTAAGGTTACTCACCCACTCTTCAAAATCAATTTGCAAACCCAGCTTATCGCGCATGTCTTCATCAAAAACAGCTTCATAAGGCGGGTTCTCTTTGTCTATTAACATCAAAACTGCATCGTGCACCGTTCGCTTCACATCAAAATCGTGATTTGGATAAAAATCTTCATACACAAAATGCAACTTCCACCCTTTCAGTTTTATATTTTCTACTTCTCGTTTAAAAAGTTCTTCGGTAAGAAACCTATACAGTTCGCGCGTTTCGATACCGCTAACAGATACTAGCGACACGCCTTTTTTATTCATGATTTTTAATAAGCGCTTGTATTCCTTTTCAATATCTTTTTCACTTAAATCGTGAACGTGGCTATACTCCGGTTTTTCAATCAACTCGTACAATGGCAAAGCCACAGCTACTGAGTGCGCTCGCTGAATTTTTTCTATCTGCTTCAAAAAAGCATTTTCAATATCGGGCGGAATAGCAGAACTACCAACAAACTCGCCACCAAACTCCGCCATCATCTTCATTTTCAAAAACTCGTTTTCGGTGTTTAGCTCGTCTGCCGACTTTATTTTTCTTTTTCGTTGTTTCGCCATTGGGTGCAAAATAAAAACTTATGACTTAGCTAACAAACGCAATCTATCACATCGCCTATTCAACCCACAAAAGCAAGCCCTTTAAATACTCGCCTTCCGGATGGAAAATATTTACCGGATGGTCTGCTGGTTGCGTAACTCGATGAATAACTTTTATGTTTCGCTTTGCTTCAATTGCCCCGGCAGTAACTGCGCCTTCAAACAATGCCGAATTTACAGCTTGCGAGCAAGAAAAAGTAAACACCATTCCTCCTTTCGAAACTTTTTGAAACGCAACAGCATTCAATCGTTTATAAGCCTGAATAGCCTGATGGCGAGCGCTGTGGTGCTTGGCAAAAGCCGGAGGATCTAAAACAATTGTATTGTAAAAATCGTTTTTCGCCTCTTTCATAAACTCAAAAACATCTAATGCAAACGACTGATGGTTTTGCAGTTCATTCAATGCAATATTAGCATCGGTAATAGCCATAGCTTTGGCCGAAGCATCTACCGAATGCACTTCGGCCGCTCCTGCTTTAAGTGCATAAACCGAAAATCCTCCGGTATAACAAAAAGTGTTCAACACATTTCTGTCTTTCGAAAACTCACCCAGCAATTTTCTGTTCTCTCGCTGATCTAAAAAGAATCCAGTTTTTTGCCCACCAATAACATCTACCTGAAAGCGATTTCCATTTTCAACAATTTCAGTCGAAACATTTTCGCCAATTAAAATTTCATCCTTCGTATGTGCATGAAGAGCTGCACTGCTTTTATCATATACTGTAGTAATGCGCCCGCCAGAAAGCTTTACCAACAAACCTGCTATCAGTTTTCGCTCTTTAAACATACCGGTACTGTGTGCCTGCAACACAGCCGTAGTATTATAAACATCAATTATCAAACCCGGCAAACCATCGCCTTCACCATGAATAAGTCTAAAAGCATTGGTGCGCTTATTGCTCCACATGCCAATTGCCTTGCGCAACACAATAGCTTGTTCTATTTTTTCAGTAAAACATTGTTCTACACTTTCTATTTTTTGAAAAGAGAACAAACGCACGGCAATGCTACCTTTGGCATAATGCCCAACGCCCAAAAGCGAGCCTCGCTCGTCTTCAACACTCACTACATCCCCATCATTTACCGCCCCATCAATTTTCTTTATAGCACCCGAAAAAATCCACGGATGAAATCTTCTAACGGCCTCGGCTTTATGCTTGTGTAATATTATAGTTGCAACACTCATTGATAACAATTTCTATAAAGCCATAAACATACTTTTAAAAAAAGTTACAAAAACAATATTTGCAGGTATTCAAGCGTTAATCAATGCAAACAGTCTTGCCGCAGAGCTATTTAA
>CAZYXR010000008.1:0-15003 GCA_964650845.1 uncultured Chitinophagaceae bacterium | reverse complement strand
ACATTTACATAAAATTACATTATGAAAAACATTATTAAATCTACAACTATATCTCTGTTACTCATTTTCAGCCTATCAATATTGGTTAGTGCCATGGCAAAACCAAAATCAGAAAATGTAAAATTCCAATCCACACCGGTGTGCAACATGTGCAAGTCAAAAATAGAATCCTCGCTGCAAAAGGTTGATGGTGTATTGGCTTCATTTGTAAACCTCAACAACGGAAAAATCAGTGTGAAATTCGATCCTGCTATCACCAATACAGACAATTTAAAATCGTCAATTTTAAACTTAGGATACGCAGTAAATGGAGCCGCCCCAAACAAAGAAGCATTTGACAATCTACCCGATTGCTGCAAAGGAAAATCGAAGCACTAATCACAATTCATTTATTTTTCATTTATCAAAAAGCAAGCTGGCAGCTTGCTTTTTGCGTATTAAATACTTGCAGTAAATATTCCCCGCACAACACACAATAAAATAAATAACAGTAGCGTTTAAGAAACACACCAAAAAATTAAACGTTATGAAACATCTGTTTTTTGTAGTAGCAACACTGCCTACTTGGCAATGCATTTACGCCACACATTTGGTAAATGCTTTAAACTCAAAAGAAGTTTCGATAGAAATGCACGGAGCCATTCAGAAAGAAATACCTGAATCTATGCGCAATGCTCCTTTTGCACCCAAACTGCAAATGGAATTAAAAAACAACTCCAACGTTCCACTAAAAATAGAGTTAGAAGAAGGCTACATGATGGAGCCAACCGAAAAAGGTTACCAAGCACTGCTTATGACAAAACCCATGATGATAACCCTGCAACCCAAAAGCGGCAGCAAACAATTTTTGTATGCTATGTGTACGCAACTTTCAATGAGCTCGCCAAATGCAACAATAAAATACAAGATTGGCAAAAAAGCTCCTGATGCTTTACTGAAATTGGCGCAACATATAGCTAAAAAGGACTATCAAAATTTTGCAGCACAACAAGCCGTTTGGAGCATATCCGACAACAGTCCCACACTTTCTATATCGGGCAATTCAAAAGATATGGAAAATGACTTGCAATCGTTTATTGCCAACATAAAAGGAGAAGATTTGGAAAAACTGAAACTCGAAAATCACGGAAAAAACTTAGCAGCGATCATGTCCGTTTACAACGGCAAAAAGCTGGATAGAAACATAGTCTTCAAAACTGACACAAGTAGCATAGTTTCCGTTGGCTACTACAACGAACAAGGCGAATTGATAAAGCCGCTTTTTGAAAATGTGCACTTCAAAAATGGGCAACACAGCATACGCTACAATCCATTTCCGCTTGCATTAGCAAGCAAACGATACAGCGTTCGCCTAACAAAGGATGATGAAATTTTTCGTGAATATTACTTTATGCAGTAACAAATTATTAGCACTACAACACATTCACTTTAAAGTTTCCTTCATATTACAAAAAATAATTTCTCTATAAACTTTCATTCATTTCTAAAAAAATCTATTTTCATACTCCACTAAAAGAAAATATTATGTCAAGTTACGGAATTGGAGGAAATGAGGTTAAAGGCGATGCTTCAGAAGCGGTAGCCGATATACCACAAAACAAAACATTAGTTATTGAACAACTAACAGCAGACGCACCCATCAAACCAGAGTTTGTAGAAGGGTTGCAAACTGTTGAAGACGTTTTTGCACATTACAAACCAGAAGTAGAGGTTGAGTTTCAACGCGAAGACGGCTCGGAAGCAAAAGAAAAACTTGGATTTAAAAATCTGGGCGATTTTGGTGCAAAAGGCGTTACTGCACAAAGCAATTTTTTGAAAGACCTTAATACACAACGCGAGCAGTATGCTAAAATTGGCAAGCAATTAAAAACAAACAAATTGCTGAGAAGTGCCATCGAAAACGAAGAAACAAAAGCTGCGCTTTTAGATGCCCTTCGTGCGTTGATTGCAGAATTAGATGAAAACAAATAATTACACACAAAACCTAATGTAAGGAGAAAAACAAATGAGTGAACAAGAATTACAACAACAGTCAACACAATATAAAGAAGCTGAAAAGGTTGCAAACCCGGCACAACTATTAGATGATAGCAGTGCAAAATTAGCAAAGCTGGGTGGGTTCGATTTGATAGAGGTTTCTATAGATGGAACACAAAATCTCAACCCAACCAGAAAAGCAAGAAAAAAAATATTTTTAACCGAAGCTTCTAAACGCGATGAGCGCGATGAACTGAAGCGCACATTAAAGCTTTGGGAAAGCTTACTTTCCGAGCCTGGCTCAGTTTCTGATATGGTTGAAAAAAGCCAAGTAAAATCAGAAAGTGCCGATAAACTTTTAAAACAAAATCAACTACGCGCTTTAGAAGCCACTAAAAACTTAGAGCGCTCTTATCGTAACGTAGCATTTTTCTTCAAAAATGCTGAGGCCGAAAAACTTAAAAACGTAAACTTTTTAAACGCCTCGAACGAGCAATGTCAAGATTTAGACAACACTCGCTTTGCCGATGCTGTGCGCGAAGAGTTAGTACGCAACTACGACAAGTTAGATTTGCGCAAAAACTACTCGCTAATGGTAGTACCAGGCTACTTAGGTTCCAATAAAGTAGTTGAAAAATGGTCGAAAATCGCGCACGAAAACAAGGTAATGATGGTTACTGACTTTATGCACTTGGATGGCGCTGATGATGTATTGGAAATGTTTGAAGATGCCAACCTTACTGGTGGCGACATGTATAAAAGCAACACAATGATGACCTGTAACTGGCTGGTAGGCAGAGGAAAAACTACCGAAGTGGGCGAAGACGATGACTTGTACGTTCCACCTTCTGGCGCAATGGCAGGAAAAATCTACTCCACATTGATGTCGCAGGTTTCGGCCGGTAAAAAACACGGTTCATTAAACGAGGTAGATCAAGTACGTTTTGAAACTAAAAAATCTGAAATCGCCAATATGGAGAAATTAGGTTTGGTACCAATGGTAAACGAGTATGGAAAAGTAATGGCATTTTCTGCTAAAACACTTTTCAACGGAGACAATTTAGGCTTGCAAACTTACTCTGTTGTGCGCGTGTTCGATTACATTACCAAAGTGTTGATGGACTTCCTAAACAGAAGAGCTTTTGAAAACTTTAATGCCAACACACGTAAAGATTTAATGAGCCAAATAGTGAAGTTTTTAGATAGCGTTACAGGACCAAACAAACTAATCGAAAAATTTTCGGTGAAACGTTTTGAGCAAGACCCAAATCAAAAAGACAAAATTTATTTGGATATTCACATGACACCATATTTCCCTGCTAAAAACTTCATGATTAAAATGGATGGACAAAAAGGCGATGATGGCACTCAATGGAATTCAGATTACGCACAGGAATAATTTTTTTTTGACACAACTTTTTTCTTAATAAAAAACCAAGTATTATGTCATTCAAGGCAAAATTCAAAGCAGGATCAATAGAGGCAAATGTACTCTCTGCAAGCTTCGCGTTACATCAAGATACCGATGCAACTGGTCGTCCATCTTCAATTACCCGTGGCGGTTTAATTACCGTTACAGTTGAATCTAACGACAAAACAGATTTATTTGAGTGGATGTGTAACAGTTTCGAACGCAAAGACGGAACAATTACCTACTTAAAGCGCGACCAAGACGCTAAATCGAAAGAATTGAAATTTTCTGAAGCCTACATGGTAGATTATTCAGAAGTATTCACCTCTACCGGTGGCGACCCTTTCAATATTACTTTCACGCTTTCTGCAAAGAAGCTTGAATTAGGAAGCGGCACGCACGAAAACGAGTGGGTGTAGTTTTTTAAAAAATTTAAAGACTGTTCCCTTTCAATTCGTTGCATGTGGGAGCAGTCTTTTTTTTATTCTAAAAATTTGATTTATGGCAGTTAATGCAAAACTTAAAATTGAAGAGGAAGAGTTCAATGTCCTTAGGTGCGATTTCGGGTATTATTACGATTATCGCAGAGATACCATGCAACCCCGTTCAAACGGAACATTCTACCCAATCAATCTTCGGGTAGAAACAAGCGAGTCTATGACACTAACTAACTGGGCATTGGACGGCATTTTAAACAACCAACCCGAACATCCTAAAAATGGAAGGATTGTTTTCTCAAGGCGAGATAGAGATCTCGAGTCTCCTTTAAAGGGCGTTTACTTTAGAAATGGTTTTATTGCCGATTATCGCGAATATTTTGACGCAAATGGTTCATCGCCAATGTATATGGATATTGTGATTATAGCCGAATATATGGCCATTTCAGATACAGATGAAAGAACAAGAGTTGTTTCGCGCGAGTGGACACCACCATTTCACCAAAATTCATAGCATTACGCCAAGAAAGGGTATAAACATTCAATAGAAAATTCACACATCAAATAAATATTGTTCTTATGAACATGTTAGTTAAACTTGAAGTTACTGTCAATGCATCCTTGGGCGATGTAGTTATAGATAACTTCCAGACATTCGTTATAAGGCGGCAGGTATTTGGGCTAAATAGCTACGAACTCCATGTTGACGAAACTGTTATAGAAGGCGATGAGCCTGATTTTATGAAAAGATCAGCAAAATTGATTGGCTGCAAAACAACCGTCAAAATTACAATACCCGAAGGTTCACCCGAAGTTGTTTTTAAGGGTATTGTTACCAACGTAAGTTGTAGCGATTCCGACAATAGCAATGCATCAATAGTAATAAAAGCCGAAAGCCCAGATGTGTTAATGAATCATGGTTTAAAAAAGAGGGTTTTTAAAGACATGAATTTGAAAGATATTGTTCAAAAAGTTTCTTCTGCCTACCCTACCAGCAATATTGATTTAAACAATTCTGCGTTTGGCTTAGCAACATCAATAAGAACAACGGTAATGCAGTATAACGAAACAGACTATCAGTTTTTACAACGACTTGCAGATTTTACCGGAAATTGGTTTTTCCACGATGGGTTACGCACTCATTTTGGAGCAGCACCAAACAATTCGGCAGTAGAACTTAAAATAGGTGAAACGTTGTCTTACTTTGAAGTAAATGCACGCGCAGGAGGCATACAACACGAAGCAGATGTTTACAACACAAATGACAATTCAACACTTAGCCATAAAACATCTAACCCTAATACCGATACATTAACAAATACTCTTCTACAACAAACTAAAAATTCCTTTACCAATACCGATGCGTATCACGCACCTAAGTTTTTAAATAGTGGGAATTTACTCAGCAAGTATTTAGAGGTAAGACACCATCAACAAATTGCAGAGATAAACACTGCCTCCGGAACCTGTTGCGATCCAAATGTAAAAATCGGCAATAAAATTAAGATTGTTCGCGATGGCAATGCAGTTGTTGGCGAGTACAGAGTTGTATCGTTAGATACTGTAATAAGTGCAGAAGGAGACTACCAAAATAATTTTACAGGAGTAGCCTTTAGCGAACACGCGCCAAGAAAGTTTGCCGCTTCGCCCGAAATTCCATCAGAGATGAGTGGTAAGGTTGTTGCAGTAAATGACCCAGATGGTTTGGGTAGAATAAAAGTGAGATTTGACTGGCAACCAGACAATGATGATTATGGTTGGGTGAATGTTAGTTCACCTTCGGCAGGAGAAGACTCAGGTTTTTATATGCGACCCGAACTTGGCGACTGGGTTATTATTCATTTATCACATACAATTGGTTTAGACGATTGTTATGTTGGTGGCTCGTTGCATTCCGGCAAAACCAAACCCAGCCGTTGGAAGCATAAAGACAATCACTTAAAAGGGATAAGGACACTGGAAGGAAACGAAATATTACTGGAAGATAAAGGTAATGACGGAAGGGCAATCAGCATTCAAACAAAAGATGATGATGGCAACTACTTTTGGATTACCGACAAAAACGGCAACACCGAAATTTACCTGCGCTCTAAAGTAATAAAGCTAATGGCTGAAAATGATTTAGAAATTTCGGCAGGTGGCAAGCTAATATTACAAGGCACCGATGTGAAGATTTCTTCGGGCAGCACATCAGTTTCAAAAGATAGTGCTTCGCAAGGTAGTGCAATGGCGGTTATTGAAATGAAGAGTTCGGGCGATGTAAAAGTAGATAGCAAATCGAAATTCGAAGTGAGCGCAATGATGGATGTAAAAATTTCTGCCAACGCAAATTTTTCGGCCTCGGCAAATATGACAGCCGAAGTGTCTGGCTCTGCATCTTCAACACTAAAAAGTTCAGGTGTGCTTACCATACAAGGCACATTGGTTAAAATCAATTAGTGAACCATTTGTATGGAAAAGTATTACACACTGCCCTTGCAGCCTAAGCTACTTTCTGATGGAAAAGAGCATCCCAAAAAATCGTTGAAAGAATCTATTGCCGATTTTCTTCACTTGATTCTTACCACACATGTAGGGGAATGTAAATTTCAGCCAGAGTTGGGTTGCTCCATTTGGGAAAACGATTTTGACATTGTGGTTTCGGCAGGCATGCTGAAAGATAAAATGCAAAATGCATTGCGCGAAGCCATCACCATAAATGAAAAACGACTTTCTAATGTGCGCGTAGAAATGAAACTTTCGCAAGAAGAGATTGTTGTGCAAGGCAGCGGCATCAGAATAAAACGAAAGTTAGATATAAAAGCAGGTGGTATAATTGTAAAAACCAACGAGCGATTTGATTTCTATGAGCGCATTTACATTGGCCCTATTTCGTACGACTAACATTGTTGTTTTACACCGCATTTCCCCTTGCAATATTTACTCTCCACGCCTCTAATTTTTGTTGAAATTCTTGTGCCAAACTTTTATCAAACGGAGAATCGTTGATAAGCGTAACAAGTTGAGCTAAATCATTGAACCCCATCATCATTAGCTCCGACCTAAGCTGGTTAGAAGAATGAATAATTGTTGGCGCATTGCGCAACACTATTGCAGTGTTTAGTGCTTCTAATCTACGTTGCAATAAACTAAGAACTCTCTGTTGTTCATCTTCTTCAGTAAAAAGTATCAAAAATTCTTTAGGTAAAAGTATAGCATCCATTATGTGCTATCACGCAAAGAACGAACGTTCGGTTTCGCTATACGTATTTTAAAAAAGTTAAAGATTGTTTGGTTCAGAAAGCGCTATATGTTCTTCCAAATATTTGCTTGCTGCAACGCAATGTGCGAGCCGTAGAAAATTTGAGTAGATTTTTCAAAACTCTCGGTGTAATCACTCACAAAAAATTCGTTGTGCTGTTGCTTCTTATCATTTAAAAGATAAAGTCTTTCTAATTCTAACTGAACTTCGCGAGCTACGAACGTAGTGTTATCAAAAATCTTAACCGATGGAGGAACAATACTGGCAATTTTGTCTTTAATCAATGGATAGTGTGTACATGCAAGAATCAAAGCATCAATATTTTCAAATTCTTTGCGAAGCAAATAGTGCTTCAATATGTTATCCATATTTACATCGGTATGAAAACCCTCTTCGATCATTGGCGCCAACAATGGCGTGGCAAGCGAAGTAATCTCTAACTCTGGCTTTTGCGCACGAAACAGCGTTTCGTAAATTCCCGATTGTACCGTTGCCTGCGTTCCAATTATGCCGATTCTTTTTAGTGATTCATCTTGCACCACTGCGCGCACCACAGGGCGAATAACGCCAAACACATGCACATCGTCCTTATACAATTCGCAAAGAAAAGGGTACGAAACTGCCGTAGCTGAATTGCAAGCTATTACAATTGCCTTACAATTTTTCTCAATCAAGAAATCGGAAATGATGTAAGAATATTGTTTAATGGCACGAGCCGACTTATCGCCATAAGGCAAATGTGCGGTATCGCCAAAATAAATCAACTGCTCATTGGGCAAAATCTTAGAAATGGCATTGGCGACCGTTAAGCCGCCAATACCACTATCAAAAACCCCAATCGGTTGATGTTTATTAAGTTTCAATTCAAATTATTTGCCTGCTGGTTTTGCGGGTGCTGACGGTGTAGCAGGTTTTGGTGCAGCTGGTACCGAAGTTGCTACTTTCTTCTTTACGCTCTCTGTAACACTAAATTCTTCTTTAGGAAAGTATGGAACGCTACCAGATGCAATATCAATAATGTAAGTGTAACCGCCTTCTTTTGCTGCTTCTTCAAGTAGTTTAATGTATTTGTCGTTGATTGGTTTCATTAACTCCATTTGATATTTTTCAAGTTCGCCTTGTACCTTATCTTCAAAAGCCTGAATACGTCTTTGCAAATCTTGAATCTCTTGAATTTTTGCCTCCAAGATAGCTTCCATCATATTTTTGCCGTTATCTTGAACTTCTTTGCTTTTCAACTCATATTCTTTATACATAGTTTCAAGCACCTTAGTGTACTCAGCTTTCTTTCTTTCTAACGCTTCTTGCATTTGCTTGAACTCAGGCATGGCTTGAAGCACTTCTGCCGAATTGATGTGTCCGATTTTTTGTTGTGCAATAGCAGCAGTTGTAAAAAGTGCGCAAAGCAACATTACGATTGTTTTCTTCATTTCTGTTTTTTAAAAGGTGTGCGAAAATAAAAACTTACAGCAAACTAGCTTACTTTCCTTGAGTTGAGCTTGGCTTAGTTGCGGAGTCGAGTGTTTTAGAAACACCCAAAGCAGAGAGAATGTCTTCACTTTTGTTCAACTTCTCGCTGTGATAAAGCATAGACGGACCTGCTGATTTATCAAAAATCAAATCATATCCTTTAGCCTCGGCATACTTTTTCATTTCATTGTAAACTTTGTCTTGTATAGGTTTTACAAGTTCCTGACGCTTTTTGAACAAATCTCCGCTCGGTCCGAACTTTGTTTTTTGAAACTCCTTCACTTCTTTCTCTTTAGCTTCAATATCCTTTATGCGTTGTTGTTTCATTTGTTCTGTAAGCAACACTTGCTCAGCTTGAAATTTACGATAGCTATCGTCCACCTCTTTCATTTTGGCTTCCACTTCTTTTTGCCAGCCATCCGAAACTTTGTCTAACTGTGTTTGAGCATCTTTGTAATCCTGCATTTTTGAAAGCACATACTCAATGTCCACAATGCAATACTTTTGAGCATTTGCAGTAAATCCCATTACTGCGATAGCGATTAGTGCGATTATTCTTTTCATTATTCTGAATTTGTGAATTGGGAGCGAAGATGTGATGTAAAGATTATTCAACCTAATTGAATTAACAGAACTTGACAAACAAAAGATTGCCGAGATTGAAAACACCTCATGAAAATCATTTGGATGCAATGAATATCTTTGAACAATTTTTTAGGATAAAAACCTAACCATGCCTATTTCATTAGAATTGATTTTACTGCCCGAAGAAGCAGCTTCGACAGATTTATTAAAGTTGAAAGTTGCAAGCACGCTACAAATTGCTGTAAATGAAATTTCGCATATCGCTATTGTGCGAAAGTCTTTAGATGCCCGAAAAGCACAAATTTACTTCTTGCTAAAAGTAGATGTGTATTTGAGCAATGAAACTTACAAACCCGAATTGCGAACGTTTCAATTCAAGCCTGTTTCAAATGAAAAAACTTGCCATATAGTTGGTCTGGGACCCGCAGGGCTGTATGCCGCCTTTCAATGTTTAGAAAATGGCATCAAACCCATAGTGATAGAAAGAGGAAAAGCAGTGGCAGAAAGATTAAAAGACATTTCCTCCATTCATAAAAAAGGCAGCATCAATCCTGAAAGCAATTACTGCTATGGCGAGGGAGGCGCAGGAACCTACAGCGATGGCAAACTATACACTCGCAGCAGCAAACGCGGAGATATAAAAAAGGTATTGGACGTTTTTATTCAGCATGGAGCCGATGCAAAAATAGGCTACGAAGCGCATCCGCACATTGGCACCAACAAGTTGCCGCGAATTATTCAAAACATGCGCGAAAATATTATTGCGCAGGGTGGCGAAGTTCATTTCAATAAAAAAGTAAGCGATTTTAAAATCGAAAAAGATCGCATTATTCAAATTGTTTGTAGCGATGAAACAAGTTTCGACTGCCAAAATGTAATTTTAGCAACCGGGCATTCGGCTCGCGATATTTTTGAACTACTGCATCGTAAAAAAATATTGATTGAAGCAAAATCTTTTGCACTTGGCGTACGCATCGAGCATAAACAATCTTTGATTGACAGCATACAATACAAACGACCCGAACGTGGCGACTTGCTGCCACCCTCAAGCTACAGTTTAGTAGCGCAGGCCTGCGGCAAAGGTGTTTTTTCTTTTTGCATGTGCCCGGGCGGGGTTATTGCCCCTGCTGCTACCGATGCTAATGAAATTGTTGTAAATGGCTGGAGTTCGAGCGCAAGAAATGGCGTCTATTCAAACAGCGGAATTGTAGTTGCGGTAAACCCCGAAAACTGGACACAATACGAAAAACATGGTGCATTAGCCGCTTTACAATTTCAAAAAGAAGTGGAACAAAAAGCGTTTGCAGTTACCAATTCGTTGAGTGCGCCCGCACAGCGAATGGAAGATTTTATTCAAAACAAATCATCTAAAGATTTGCCGCGCAGTTCATATCAACCTGGCTTGATTGCAACCGATTTAAACAAGATACTCCCAGATTTTATCACTCAAAGTTTACGCGAGGGTTTAATTGATTTTGGTAAAAAAATGCGAGGCTACAGAACCAATGACGCTATCTTAGTGGGCGTTGAAAGCCGCACCAGCAGCCCTGTGCGCATCCCGAGAGCGAAAGAAACATTCCGTCATCCGCAAATACAAAATTTGTTTCCGTGTGGTGAAGGCGCGGGATATGCCGGTGGCATTGTGAGTGCCGCTATGGATGGCATTGCTTGCGCAAATGCAATTTCATAAAAAAAGGGTGAACACCGTCCGCCCTTTTTTTATTGTACACTTGTAATGTAATTATTTCAAATAAGCCGAATACATCCACACGGACTTTTCTTGCTCGCGAATGTAATCGCTCATCAGCGCGTTTGTTCCTTCATCATTTGCATCGCTGGATAAATCTAAGATTTCGCGTTCAATTTCAAGCAGTGTAGAAAAACCATCCAACACTTTTTTTACAGCTTGCTTGCCTTCGGTTACATCTTTTGCCTCTTTTATTTTGGCAACTTTATTGTAATCGGAAAACGTATGTAAGGGAGTGCTGCCAAGCGTAAGTACACGCTCTGCAATTTCATCCACCTTCACTAAAGCATCTGTATAAAGCTCTTCAAACTTTACATGCAATTCAAAAAACTTCTCACCGGTTATGTTCCAGTGAAAGCCACGTGCATTGATGTAAAACAGCTGGTAATTTGCCAATAACAAATTCAGTTTTTCTGATAGTTTTTTTGCCTTATCGGCATCTAAACCAATTTGATTTTTCTTAGCCATATCGAATCGGGTTTTATCAATTTTGATAAAAAATACTATTGAGCTTTGGGTGCAGTTGCAGCACCATGACCATGCCCCGAACAACCCGGCTTGCCTTCTGCTGCTTTCACTTGCTCTTTACTGCAACTTTTACCATCGGCTTTCATTTTGCTGCAACATGCTGGTGCAGCACCAGCAGTGGCAGAAGCATGAGCTGCCGCGCAACATTCTTTTTTGCCTTTTGCTTTTTTACCTTTTTTGCTATCGTGATTATGATTTGCAACCACTACCAAACTTGCCATTGCAAGTGCTAAAACCAAGAATACATTTTTCATAACTATGCTTTTAAATGTTTAAAATTTATTCGGGTAATGAACCAATAACGGTAATGCCCCCTTTTACTTTTTGTTTTAAATCTACATCTATTTTTGTGCCCACCGGCAAAAACAAATCTACTCTGGAACCGAACTTAATAAAACCCAACTCGCCATTTTGGCAAACTTCATCTCCTTCATTCAAATACCAACGAATTTTGCGCGCCAACTTTCCGGCAATCTGCCGAACGAGAATTTCCACTCCGTCTTCGCTTTCAATAACCACTGTATTGCGCTCGTTTTTTTCAGAGCTTTTTGGATGCCAAGCAACCAAGTATTTACCCGGGTGATACTTTTGATAAGAAACAGTTCCTGCCATTGGCGCACGGTTTACATGCACATTTGCAGGGCTCATAAAAATACTAACTTGAATACGCTTGTCGTTGAAATATTCATTTTCCTGCACTTCTTCTATTACCACAATTTTTCCATCGGCTGGGGCAATTACTTTATTGTCATGTATTACCATTTCGCGGTGCGGAATGCGAAAAAACGAAGCAAATCCAATAAGTATTAATACCGAAAAACCTCCGGTAATCCAATACACCGTTGGATTTGAAAAAAGATAAGCGAGTAAGGCATTTAAAATCAACAGCGCAACTCCCGAAACCAACAGAATCTTATGACCTTCGCGATGAATGGTGATTTTTTTCTTCATTTCTTTTCTTTAGTACGAATACGAAAATAGCATTCTAAATGATATGTTGATAGAACGTATGGCAGATGCTTTTGTTGCTGTTTGTTTTATTGAACAGCTAATCTGTTCAACTTTTTTGTGAGTAACTCAGCAACCTCATTGGATGCAAGCACATTGTTTCCGAATCTTTCCACCGTTTGCAAACCTTTTGAGGCATTTGTCAAAAATACTTCATTGGCATTTTTTAAGTCGCTTACGCTACAATTGCGCTCATATATTGCCACTCCGGTGCTTAACAATATTTCTATTGTTTTTTTGCGCATCACACCATCTACGCAGCCACTTTCTAAAGGGGGGGTAAAAACAATGCCATCGCTTACCATAAAAAAGTTAGATGCAAGTGCTTCACAAATGTTTCCGCTTGTATTCAGCAATATCATTTCATCTAATGTGCGTGTTTTTGCTTCTATGGAGGCTAATACATGCAGCAAAGCGCTGCCAGATTTTACATTGCCGATATTGTGAATGGACTTAGTGTATTGTATGGATACATCAATGGTTTTCAAAATATGCAATGCATAAGATTCCATGCTATCGTTTTCTATTTCCATCAAAAAACCGCACCTGTGCTCGTTGGGTAAATATCGCCCCGCACCAACTCTATAAAATTGAATACGAACGCGCCCAAACCTGCATTTGTTAATATCCGCAAGTTTTGATATTTCATTTTCTAAAAATGCTTTACTCCACACATCGGGCAGTTGCATTTTGAGCAAAACAACACTCTGCATTATTCTTTCAAAATGCTCATCAATAAACGCAACCTTGCCATGAAACATGCGCATAGACTCAAAGAAACCATCGCCAAAGCGAAGGCGACTTGCAGCGTCAAATACTGCAACATTTTCATCTACCAGTTTGCCATTGAAGTTGATGTAACGCATTACCGCGACAAAAATATAGATTTAGTGAATGAACGAACATGGTTCTTTACAACAAACTTTACAAGCGCAAAACAAAACGGGCAGCTAAAAAATTAGCTGCCCGTTAAACAATTGGGATGTTTTTTTCTACTCGGCTATTAACGCAGCATTCAAATACTCTCTGTTTAAGCGAGCAATATTTGAAATGGAAATTTCTTTTGGGCATTCTGCTTCACAAGCACCGGTATTGGTGCAGTTGCCAAAGCCTTCGGCATCCATTTGCGCTACCATTGCAAGTGCGCGTTTATTTGCTTCGGCTTTGCCTTGTGGCAACATGGCAAGCTGCGATACTTTTGCCGAAACAAACAACATGGCACTTGCATTTTTGCATGCTGCCACACAAGCACCGCAACCTATGCAGGCTGCACTGGCAAATGCTTCATCGGCAACTTCTTTACCAATAGGCAGGGCGTTGGCATCTTGCGCATTACCAGTATTTACACTCACAAAACCACCGGCTGCAATAATTCTATCAAAAGCACTCCTATCTACCGATAAATCTTTCAATACCGGAAATGCGGCAGCGCGCCAAGGCTCTACAACAATTGTGTCGCCATCTTTAAACGAACGCATGTGCAATTGGCAGGTAGTAACTGCATCTTTAGGGCCGTGAGGGCGGCCATTGATGTACATGCTACACATACCACAAATTCCCTCGCGGCAGTCGTGATCGAACACAACAGGCTCTTTGCCTTCATTGATGAGTTGTTCGTTCAACACATCAAACATTTCGAGGAAAGACATGTCTTCTTCCACATGGTCGAGTTTGTATGTTACAAACGAGCCTTTGGTTTCGGTATTTTTTTGCCTCCAAACTTTTAATGTAATCTTCATATTACTTCAATTTACTTGTCTTTTTGTTAATTGATTTTAGCCAATTGATACTGATAAAAACATCAATACTCAAGTATCTATTTGTAGCTTCTGGCAGCTATTTTTATGTTTTCGTAAACCAATGCTTCTTTGTTGAGCTTCCATTCGTTTTCGCCCACCAGTTCCCATGCCGAAACAAAGCTGAAATTTTCATCATCGCGTAGCGCTTCGCCTTCTTCGGTTTGGTACTCTTCGCGGAAGTGTCCGCCACAGCTTTCGTTGCGCTCCAATGCGTCTTTACACATCAACTCGCCCAACTCAATGAAATCGGCAACTCTACCGGCTTTTTCCAATTCGGGATTATACTCGTTGGTAGCACCAAGCACACGCACATTTTGCCAAAACTCTTTGCGCAATTCCTGAATTTCAGCAATGGCTTCTTTCAACCCTTGTGCATTGCGCGCCATACCACATTTATCCCACATTATTTTACCCAATCGCTTGTGATAATAATCTACTGATTTAGTGCCTTTTATTCCTACCAATTTATCAAGCGTTTTTCTTGCGTTTTCTTCGGCAGCAACAAAGGCTTCGTGGTCGGTTGAAATTGCTTTGGTGCGAATTTCGGCACTCAAGTATGCGCCAATGGTATATGGAATTACAAAATAGCCATCTGCCAAGCCTTGCATCAATGCCGAAGCTCCAAGACGATTAGCACCATGGTCGCTAAAATTGGCTTCGCCCAAAGCATATAAACCCGGCACAGTAGTCATTAAATTATAATCTACCCACAAACCACCCATAGTGTAGTGAACCGCAGGGTAAATTTGCATTGGTTCGTTGTATGGATTCACACCGGTGATTTGCTCGTACATATCAAA
>CAZYXR010000007.1:44675-69598 GCA_964650845.1 uncultured Chitinophagaceae bacterium | reverse complement strand
CAGGCTTTTTTTATGCGGCAAATATTGTAGAGAAAAGTTAAGGTTGCTTTACGGTGAGTTTTTTGGTGCCAACTCTAGACTTTGTGCCATTGGCAACTAAAAGTGAAACTTCAAAAACACCCGTGTCGCGAAAAATGTAACTCACCGCTTGCTCATAGGCCACGCTATCGTTTGGAAAAGACCAAAAGTATTCTTTGGCTTTATCCGAGCAAACGGCATTAAAGTAAATTGTTTTGTTTACCGGAATACTGTCTTCGTATTCGCTGATGGAAAAACATGGAAATGGTGTTCTGCCACACGAAGTAGCAAACAATATAAAAAATGCAATTGACGAAATGGATAATTGAGAATACGAATTCATGAAAGCTAAACTACAATTAAAATCTGTTTTGCCGATTCGGAAATGGTACGATTTTTAAAGATGCAAGCATTTCACTTTTAATTGCTTCTTTTACTCAGCTATCGCAACAGAGTATGATAAAATCTAAACACATTCAGTCTTATCTTACGCATAAACCAAGTGGAAGTTTTGATGCAATTGTAATAGGATCGGGTATGGGAGGCATTACTACCGCAGCCATGCTTGCCAAAGAAGGGCAAAGAGTATTAGTGTTAGAAAAGCACTACACAGCCGGAGGTTTTACACATGTGTATATGCGCAGAGGTTACCTGTGGGATGTGGGCGTGCATTATGTAGGCGAAGTGCAAAATGAAATGCACATTATGACCAAGTTGTTCAACTACATAAGCGAAGGAAGATTGCAATGGGCCGATATGGGTGAGGTGTACGATAAAATGATATTTGGTAAAAAAGTGTATCACTTTGTGAAGAATGCCGATGCCTTTAAAACAAAACTGAAAACCTATTTTACTACTACTGAAGATGCTAAGGCAATAGATACATACATCGAAGCAATTTTTGCTGCGCAAAAGGCGCAAATGAAATTTTACATCGAAAAATTGCTGCCTTCATTTTTGCAACCTTTTTTAAGCGGTTGGTTGCGCAAAAAAGCGATGAAATGGAATCGCCCTACGTTGGAAATAATGCAGGAAATTACCACCAATAAAGAATTGATTGCTGTGCTTACTGGGCAGTTTGGCGATTATGGTTTGCCGCCCTCGCAAAGCAGCTTTATGATGCACGCAGTGCTTGCAAAACATTACATGCGCGGAGGCAGCTACCCGATTGGAGGATCGGGACAAATTTTTGATTCTATTGCTCCTACAATATGTGCTGCCGGTGGCGAGTTGTTTGTAAATGCAGGGGTGCAAGAAGTGATTGTGAAAAATGAAAAAGCCATTGGTGTGCGTATGGAAAATGGCGATGAGTATTTCGCTAAATCAATCATCAGCAATGCCGGAATCTACAATACCTTTCACCATTTAGTGCCAAAGGAAATTGCTGAAAAGAAAAATCTTTTTTCAAACTTGAAAGGTGTGAAACCATCGGTAGGGCATGTGTGTTTGTACGTTGGTTTGCGGCATTCAAAATCTTCATTGAATTTAGGCAAAGCCAATTATTGGATTTTTCCTGACAATTACGATCACGATAAAAATATTGCTGCCTATCTCGAAAATCCTGATGCTGAACTGCCTGTTGTTTATATTTCTTTTCCAGCGGCTAAAGATCCTGCTTGGGAAGAGAAATTTCCTGAGCGTTCCACTATTGAAATTATAACTCTTGCACCATACCAATGGTACGAAAAGTGGAGCGATAAGGAGTGGATGAAGCGCGGAGATGAGTATGAAGCCCAAAAAGAAAAATTGAGCCGGAGGTTGCTCGAAAAACTATTTGAACATGAGCCGCACTTGCGCGGTAAAATTGACTATTACGAACTTTCTACTCCGTTAAGCACTGCGCATTTTACCAATTACAAGTTTGGTGAGTTGTATGGAATAGATCATGATGTGGAACGATTCAAACAAAGTTATCTGCGCCCTAAAACTCCGGTAAAAAACCTGTTTGTTACCGGGCAAGATGTGGTTTCGTGTGGTGTGGGTGGTGCGCTTTCGGCAGGGTTGCTTACAGCATCAGTAGTAACCGGCAAAAACCTAACTAAGCGTTTAAAATAAATTACCGCCTAAGCAGTGCTTTTAGGAATAGCATCAACTCATCGCCTGCTTTATACCTTTTAGCATAAAGCTTGTTCAGTTCAAAAGCGCGAGTGCCGGCAGTAGTGTTTTTTGCATTATCAATGGCAAAAACGGCCTCAGGAATCTTTGGTAGTGTTGCAAAGTCATTATTGGTTCCGCAATATCCAATCCATGTTTTTTTGCCTTGTAGCACTGCCATGCAAGAGGCGAAAAAGTTCCCTGCATTTTTTACAACAACTGCCGTTAGTGGAAAAAACAATAAACCAATTACTGCCACAGCAATATCCATTAAGCGTTTTTTGCGTAACGACAATGGATTGCTTAGTGCATAAGCGGCATCATCTGCATAAATATCGCCTGCGGTATTTTTAGAATTGCTGCCTATAATTACGTTGCTACCCGGGTTGATGATTTTATACTCGGTTAGCGTGCCTAAATTTTTGATAGAGTGGATGATAGACTTGTAACTAAAAGAAGCAGCGCAGAAAATTATCTCGTTCACATCACACATTTTTTGAAGTTGCGGCAACTCATCAATGTTTTCGGTTTCAATTATTACGGCATCTATACCTGCATTATTCAATATCTGAATTGTTCTTTGTCTTTCGGCCGCATTTCCGGCAATGGCAATAGTTCGTTGCTCATCGGGTTCTATGCTAAATTGATTGTGTTTGTATAAGTTGTAAACTGTGCGTGTTAGCAACATTACCAAGCCGCTGCCCGCTGCCCCCAAAATAATTATTGCCCGCGAAAATCGCCATTCATTGGGTAGTAATCCATAAGCTGCACTAATAAGTAAAGTACCCAAAACTATCCCTTTAAAAACGCGACTGATTCTGTAAGGACGCTCGTAGCCACCACTCAACAATGTGCTAAGAATCCACACAGTAATGTAAACGGGTACAACCAGTAAAAGAAATTTTTCGGGGTAGTAATGCTCGGCAAATTTGATGTTGGCAGCCCAATAGTTTTGAATAAATGCTATACTTAAAAACATCAAAACTGCATCAATAAGCGGCAGGAGGGAGGATGCTAAAATTCCGGTAACTAAAGTAAGTATTGCGCGAAATACAACAGCAGTATTTATAAGTATGGCAAATGCTCCGGCACTGCTGCCCGTAAAATGCTTTTGCGCAAAAATTATCATTGCTTGGTAAAATACCTTTACATAATTAAGGCTTCCTTTTTTGGTGCTTTCTCCTTTGTAATGAATGATGGTTGTTTCGCTGAAATAGTAATTTCTATAACCGGCTTTTTCGATGCGATACGAAAGGTCAATATCTTCGCCATACATGAAAAAAGTTTCGTCCAGCAATCCAATTTTATCCAACACTTCTTTGCGCATCAGCATAAATGCACCCGATAAAATTTCTGCCTCGCAGTTTTTATTTTCTGGTAAATAACCAAGATGATACTTGCCAAATGTTTTTGATTTTGGAAACAAAAAACTTAGCCCAAATATTTTGTAAAATGCCACTGCCGGTGTGGGTAATCCTCTTTTGCTTTCGGGCAAAAAATTTCCTCTGCCATCAATCATGTGCACGCCCAAGCCACCTGCTTGCTTATCTGAATTCATAAATGCAATGCATTTGGTAAATGTATCTTCGGCAACTATGGTATCAGGGTTCAGTAAAAGAATAAACTCGCCCTGCGCTTCTTTTATTGCCTGATTGTTTGCCTTTGAAAAACCTGTATTCTCTTTATTGGCTATCAGCTTTACCCATCCAAAATTTTCTGCAACCATTTTTACCGAATCATCGGTTGAGTTGTTATCAACTACAAATACTTCGGCATCTATTTGTTTAATAGCCGCAGCCACACTTTGCAGGCATTGCACCAAAAAGTGTTTTACATTATAGTTTACAATAATTACAGAAAGCGTCATTGCTATTGTAGATGCTTACTTTATTAACGTTTCATGTTTGGCGGAAAAACACCCGATTTTGTTTTATTGCCTTTTGGAATACCGGCTGGCGATGGATTGTCGCTATACGCAGGGCAATCTAACTTGCCGCTCTTGCAAGCCGGAATTGTAAATAGCATGGATGCTGCGAAAGCAAATAGCATGATGTTTTTTACTGAAAATAACTGCATTACTTCTTTTTGTTCCGCGCTAATGTAGTGAAGTGATGGAATAATAGGATAGGCTCGAAAGTCGCATTTTTGTGTTGAAAACGTTGTGTAGTAAGGTTTTCAACAATATAAATATCCACAGCAATCATTTTTATCGATGTAAAAAAATATGATATAAAGTATTGCAAATCAAAAAGTTGTGTTTTGTTTATTTGTGGCAGATTATTTTGTCTTTCAGTTATCAACAAAATTTGATGCGATAGGATTTGCAAGCCTTGTTGCGCCTTGTTTCATTCGCTTTCACAAAATTTTTTCACAAACAAAAATCAATAGCTCATGAACAAAGGAGATTTGGTGGACAGAATCGCTGCGAATGCAGGAATTACAAAAGCACAAGCAGGTGATGCTTTAGATGCAGTTTTATCTGGTGTAGAAGGCACTTTGAAAAAAGGCGACCGTGTTACATTGGTAGGCTTTGGAACTTTTTCTGTTAGCAAACGTGCTGCCCGCAAAGGTCGCAACCCACGCACAGGAAAAGAAATTAAAATCAAAGCTAAAACAGTTGTACGCTTCAAAGCAGGCAAACAATTGAGTGAGAAAGTAAACAAATAGTTTTTCACTTATTTGGTTCTCAAAAACGTCCCTGCTTTTGTGGTAGGGACGTTTTGTTTTTTGCAAGGTGGTTGAAAAACATATCTTCGCGCACAATTCAAAAAAATAATATTATGGGAAGGGGAGATAAACGCACTCGAAAAGGAAAAACATTCAAAGGTTCTTTTGGTAACTCAAGACCTCAAAAAGTAAAGAAAACTACAGTAGCTGCAGTTGTGGCTGCGCCTGCAAAAAAAGCCACTAAAGCTAAAGCAGCTAAGGCCGAAACAGCTACCGAAGAAAAGAAAGTAGCTAAACGCGCACCTGCAAAAAAAGCAGCGGCAAAAAAATCGGATGCTGCTGAATAGTTTTGCATTTAATTTTATTAAAAACAAAAAAGGTTGGATATTATGTCCAACCTTTTTTGTTTATTGATGTAATTGAAAATTAGTGATGGTGATTGCCGCCTTCGTGTACGTGTCCATGTTCAATTTCAACAGGGTGTGCTTCGCGCACTTCTAAAACAACACCGCTAAAGTGAAGTTCTTTGCCTGCAAGCGGATGGTTTAGGTCAATTACTACTGCTTCGTTTTCTACACCTACTACTCTACCTTGAAAAGGATTGCCATCTTGGTCTTGCAGTGGAATTACATTGCCAATGGTTAACACATCTTCTTGCAAAACACCTTCGTGCATAAACATGTCTTTGCTAAGTTGCACTACTCCGCTTTCTTCAAACACGCCATAGCCATCTTCGGGCGAAAGAACGAAGTGAAACTGATTGCCGGCAACTTTGCCTTGCAGGTATTCTTCAAATTTTGGTAATACGTTTTGGTGACCAAAAAGAAATGAAAATGGTGCATCTTCGGTAGCCTCATCTACAATGCCTCCGGTGGGTTCATTGCGCAATTGGTAAGAGATTTTTACAACGGTGTTTTGTGTTGCTTGCATGGTGTAATATTTAGTTTGAAAAAAAATTATCAAAACAGAGCAAGAAACATATAGAACTTAGCTGAGCTTTGGGGGTTCAAACGTAACAAAGTTTAGGTAAGCAAAAGCCACAATCTATGCGATGGCGGCTTCTAATTTTTCTACCAGCAGCAAAGTGGCAGGGCAGCGATGTAGGTTTTCGGTATAAACTTTGGTTTGGTCTAAAAAATCTTTGCGGATGAAATGCGGAAAAAATCGGCAGTCGTGCGGGCGAATTTCATAAACGCTGCACATGTTGGTTTTTAAATCTAAATGTTGGCAAGGTTGTATTTTGTTTACCAAGTCGCCATTGTCTTCATCTACGTTTATGTATTTTTCGTAGTAGTCGTCATAGCTCATGCCCACAAAAGCGGCAACCTTTTTTAGTTCTGCTTTTTTCCATGTTGGGGTCATGGTTTTGCAGCAATTGGCACAGCCAAGGCAGTTTACTTCTTGCCACACTTCGGCATCTGCAATTTTTACTTGTTGCAAAAGATTGGCAGGTTGTTTTTTGTGCAGTTTTTTTAGGAATGCAGCTAATTTTTTCTTTTTCTGATGTGCTCGGTTTTTGTAGTAGCTTACGTTAATGCGCTGCATAAAGGTTGTTGGAAAGAAGGGTGCAAATAAATAGCTATTTTCAAACTATTGAAATGCCTTTTTTTTGATGATGTGATTATTAAAACTTATCGGGCGAGGTTTCGTTTCGGAAATGACCATTCATTTGAACTTTTTGACGTACTTTATTTGCCTCGTCAATAGTTGGAATCACTTTTACAAGGTGTTGAATCAAAATTAACTGTCTTTGTTTTTCTGATTCTACACTTAACAGCCTACACTGATCTTCCAACGACATGGCAACGTAGGGTGTTAAATCGAACGAAAGAGGATTTTTGAATTTTTCAAGTGGGCTGAAATTGGTGCCGATGTGTTTATGAAGCTTAATAATCAATTCCAACAAGGTTGGATTCAGCTCGTCTGTATCTAAAGGTTTGTAAGGCATGTCTATTACAATTGCGCCTGTGTAAAGTTTGTCGGGCACTTCGCGCACCACTTCCAAAATTTTTACAATACCCACACCTTCTGTTTTAATATCCATCTCGCCATTTTCGTAGCGTTTTACAATTTCTGTCAAGCGCAGTTCGGTGCCGTATTCATAAAGTGTATCGTCTAATACTGCCGGAATGGCGAAGTTTTTACCGGCTTCAAAACAATCGTTTATCAATTGCTTGTAGCGTGGTTCAAAGATGTGCAGGTTGAGATACTGCCCCGGAAAAACTCCAAGTTTTAGTGGAAAGATTGGTATGAATTTAGCCATGTGGCGGCAAAAGAAAAATATTGATTGATTTTTGCACGGCAAACCGTAATATTTTGTTTGTGTGAGATATGTTAATATTAGACCAAAAGGTCTATAAATTAGCTATTCTGCTATAATATGCAGTTCACAACTATGTTGGTAAAGAAAGTTAAATAAAACAAACAGAACTTTGATTTTGGGTGTACATTTGAAACAAACAAAGTTCAAGCATGGCAGTTTCCACACAAACCTATCACCTGCTTTTAGTTGATGACAACCCCGCTGAACTACGACTGATGCAAGAGGCAATAAAAGATGCCGACCTTGAAAGTATGGTAAAAATATCGTGTGCCTACGATGGTGAAGAGGCGTGCGACTTTTTGAACACCGGACGCATTATCGGAGATAAAATTGATATGATTTTGCTTGACCTGAACATGCCGCGCCTAAGCGGAAAAGATGTTTTGAGTTTTGCTAAAAGCAATCCGGAGTTATCCGATATTCCGGTTTATGTAATTACCAATTCCGATTACAGACGCGACATGATGGATTGCTACAATTTAAAAGCCGATGGCTATTTGCAAAAGCCATCCGAGTTTAAAAAATTAGTTGATTTTTTCTGCTCTGTGCGCCAATCTATACTGGTACGCAATAAACTTTCCATTTTTTGGATTGAAAAAACTTACGAAGAACTTTCGGCCTCACTGTAAGGAATTTCTCCACATCTATCTTGAATTTTACTGATTAGCGAATTTTCGCTTGCTACTTTGAAAATAAGTTGGCACTTTTGCGCCCGCAATTTAATAGCAATGGCAGAAACACTCGTTCAAGGTATAGAAATTAAAGCTGCTGTAACGGCAGAATACGCTGAAATATTAACTCCCGAGGCATTGGAGTTTGTTGTAAAACTGCAACGTAAGTTCAATAAAACAAGATTAGAACTTTTAGCTGCACGGCAGGTGCGCCAAAGCGAAATAGACGGAGGTAAGTTGCCCGATTTTCTTGCCGAAACTAAATCGGTGCGCGAAGGCGACTGGACTGCCGCTCCAATTCCGGCCGATTTGCAAGACCGCAGGGTGGAAATTACAGGTCCGGTAGATCGCAAAATGATAATAAACGCTTTGAACAGCGGTGCTAAAATGTTCATGGCAGATTTTGAAGATTCCAATTCACCGTTTTGGAGCAATAACATTGATGGGCAAATAAACCTGCGCGATGCCAACCGCAGAACCATTTCGTTTAAAAACGAAGCCGGAAAAGAGTATAAACTGAATGAGCAAATTGCTACCCTTTTGGTGCGCCCGCGTGGATGGCATTTGAACGAGAAGCATGTGTTGGTAGATGGCGAAGTAATGAGTGGTTCGCTATTCGATTTTGGTTTGTATTTCTTTCATAATGTAAAACAATTGTTGGCAAACGGCAGTGGACCTTACTTCTACCTTCCTAAAATGGAAAGTCATTTAGAGGCTCGTTTGTGGAATGATGTATTTGTGTTTGCGCAAAATGAGTTGGGCATTCCGCAAGCAACTATAAAAGCAACTGTGTTGATTGAAACAATTCTTGCAACATTTGAATTGCATGAAATTATTTATGAGTTGCACGAACACATGGCTGGCTTAAACTGCGGTCGCTGGGATTATATTTTCAGTTACATCAAACGATTGCGCAATGTAGATGGTTTTGTATTGCCCGATAGGGGACAGGTAACTATGGCAGTACCTTTTATGGCTTCGTATAGCAAATTGGTAATTCAAACTTGCCATAAGCGCAAAGTACACGCCATGGGGGGCATGAGTGCGTTTATTCCTATTAAAAATGATGAGGCGGCAAACAATGCGGCTATTGAAAAGGTACGTGTAGATAAATTGCGCGAAGTAACAAACGGGCACGATGGCACTTGGGTGGCGCATCCGGGTTTGGTAAAAGTGGCGATGGATATTTTTAACGAACACATGCCAACGCCAAATAATTACCACATTACTCGCCAAGACGAGGTTTATACCGCAAAAGATTTATTGACTGCGCCCGAGGGTACTATCACCGAGGCAGGCTTGCGCCTGAATATAAACGTAGGTATTCTTTATATCGAAAGTTGGTTGCGCGGTGTGGGTGCTGCTGCTTTGCACAATTTGATGGAAGATGCTGCTACGGCAGAAATATCGCGCACGCAAGTGTGGCAATGGATAAAAAATGGCAGTAAGTTGGATGACGGCAGAACAATAACCTATGAATTGTTCAAACAGCTTTTACCAAGTGAGCTGGAAAGTGTGAAAACTTATGTGGGTGAAAGTGCTTTTAATTCTGCTACTATGAAACGCGCCATTGAGATGTTTGATGAATTAGTTAACCAAGGCGATTATGTAGAGTTTTTAACTTTACCTGCTTACGAGGAGATTGAATAGTGTTATTAGCAAATTGATTGATTAGCAGATTAGCAAATGAGATAAAATGCAAACAAGCGATTACAAAAAGGATAATCTGATTCTTAAATTAAGTTTTGAGTTTTCCCTTTTGATAATTGAATACACAGAAGAACTAGAAATAAGAAAGCGATTTGTAATAGCAAAACAATTATTGAGGAGTGGAACATCGATAGGGGCAAATGTAAAAGAGGCACAAAACGCAGAAAGCAAGGCAGATTTTATTCATAAAATAAAAATAGCAGCCAAGGAGGCAGACGAAACAGAATATTGGTTGGAACTATGTAAATTCTCGAAGAATTATCCAGAACCTACAGAATTATCAGAAAAGTTAAACAGCATATTAAGAGTATTAAACAAGATTATTTCATCATCAAAATCAAAACAATAAACAACATTGCAGTAGAGCATCGCACCATTTGCTAATCTGCTAATTTGCTAATCAATCAATCATCAATAAACAATGGCAACTAAATTAGAAAGAGCCCTGGCGCTCAAAAAAGAATGGGAAAACAACCCACGTTGGAAAAATGTTACTCGCCCATATTCGGCAGAAGAAGTAATCAATATTGCAGGCTCAGTGCCTATTGAATACACCTTGGCTAAAAACGGAGCAGAAAAATTGTGGAATCGTTTGCATACTGATGCTTGGGTTGCCGGCTTGGGTGCTTTAACGGGCAATCAAGCGGTGCAGGAAGTTACTGCGGGGATGAAAGCGATTTACCTTTCGGGCTGGCAAGTAGCTGCCGATGCAAACTTGGGTAGCGAAATGTATCCTGACCAAAGTTTGTATCCGGCAAATTCAGTTCCTGCAGTAGTAAAGCGTATCAACAACGCATTGTTGCGCAGAGACCAGATTGAATACATGGAAGGCGAACCTCAGCGCGATTGGTTAGTGCCGATTGTTGCCGATGCAGAAGCAGGATTTGGCGGCAACCTGAATGCTTTTGAATTGATGAAAGGCATGATTGAAGCAGGTGCTGCGGGTGTGCATTGGGAAGACCAATTGGCTTCGGCTAAAAAATGTGGTCACTTAGGAGGTAAAGTGTTGGTGCCTACACAAGAGGCTATCAACAAATTGGTAGCTGCTCGTTTGGCGGCTGACGTTTGCGGAACTTCAACTTTGGTAATTGCCCGCACCGATGCAGAAGCGGCTAACTTAATCACTTCCGACATTGACCCACGCGACCATAAATTCATCACTGGGCAACGCACACCTGAAGGTTACTACTATGTGAAAAACGGCTTGGAGCAAGGTATTGACCGCGGTCTTTCGTATGCGCAGTATGCCGATTTGATTTGGATGGAAACAGGCAATCCAGACTTAGGTTTGGCGCGCGAATTTGCTCAAGGCATTCATGCTAAATATCCTGGCAAAATGTTGGCTTACAACTGTTCGCCTTCATTTAACTGGGCTAAGTTTATGGACGAGAAGCAGATGCTTACTTTCCGCGAAGACATTGCTGCTATGGGTTATAAATTCCAGTTTATTACATTGGCTGGTTTCCATGCTTTAAATTCTTCAATGTTTGATCTTTCTAAGAACTATGTTGAGCGCGGTATGGCTGGTTTCAGCGAAATGCAACAACGCGAGTTTGCTATGGAGAAAGATGGTTTTAAAGCTATTAAACACCAATCGTTTGTTGGTACAGGATATTTTGATGCTGTGCAAAATGTGGTGCAACAAGGGCAATCTTCTACTACAGCTTTGGCTGGTAGCACAGAGGCTGAACAGTTTCATTGATAGCACTCGGTTTTACCTTTTGGGTAGGGCTGGTTTATAAACAAATCCCTCATCGAATTTCGGTGAGGGATTTTTGTTTTTAGGCTATATGTTTTTTGGTGTTGGGGCTAAAGCAATGGATTGTTTTGTGTTTGAAGGTGTAGTTGTGGTTTGTTTATTTGGTATTGCGTTTTTGGTGAGCTGTTAGCTTTCGCGTTCGCTCAGCCATCTTTCGGCTTCGAGTGCGGCCATGCAGCCTGTGCCTGCGGCTGTTACGGCTTGGCGGTAAACTTTATCTTGCAAATCGCCACAGGCAAATACGCCTTCTATGTTTGTTTTGGCGGTGCCTGGTGTGGTGGTTACATAGCCTTGTTCATCGGTGGTGATGTAGTCTTTAAACACGGCCGAGTTTGGCTGATGGCCTATGGCAACAAAAAATCCTTTTACCGGAATGGTGGTTAGTTCGCCTGTTTGGTTGTTTTTTAAGCGTACTGCTTCAACAAGGGTATCGCCAATTACTTCATCGGTTTCGGAGTTCCAGTAAACTTTGATGTTGGGTGTTTTTAATACGCGTTCTTGCATGATTTTAGATGCGCGCATTTCGCCTCTGCGCACTACCATGTGTACGGTGGTGCATAGTTTAGAGAGGTATATTGCTTCTTCGCAGGCGGTGTCGCCCGCGCCTACAATTGCTACTTCGCTGTTGCGGTAAAAGAAGCCATCGCATACTGCACAGGCGCTAACTCCGCTACCGTTCAGCCGTTGTTCGCTGGGTAGGCCCAGCCATTTGGCTTCGGCACCTGTGGCAAGAATTACGGCATCGGCTTCAATCAGTTTTTCGCCATCTATCCAAATCTTTTTGGGTGAAACGGAGAAGTCAACTTTTGTTGCCATGCCAAAGCGGATGTCGGTACCGAACCTTTCGGCTTGTAGGCGGAAATCTTCCATCATTTCGGGGCCTAAAATGCCTTTTGGGTAGCCGGGGTAGTTTTCTACATCGGTGGTGTTCATCAATTGACCGCCTTGTTGCAGGCCTGTGTACATCATTGGTTTTAAACCTGCGCGTGCTGCATAAATAGCGGCTGTGTAACCTGCCGGGCCTGAGCCGATAATGAGGCAATGTACGTGTTCGGAAGTGCTCATGGATTTATTTTGTTGTTTGTTTTCTATTTTATGATGACGCAAGATTACAATTACATTGTATGTAAAAGCGTAAATAATTGTAAAGAGGTGTGCATAGTTTTTCAAAACAAAAAAGGGACGCAGTTGCCTGCATCCCCTGACCAGTGGGCTTATAGTGAAAAGCGTTATTGAATTGTAACTTTGATTCTTGACGAGCCTTTATCGTTCTGCGCTTCCAAAACATAAACTCCCGTTGCAAGCGAACTAACGTCCATAGAAATTAGTTGGTTGCCTGTTGCTGCAATATTCTCAATGTTTTTAATTTTTTGACCTATTGCGTTAAACAGATTCAATGAAATTTTTTCTTCATTGCTGCTTAACACAATATTCAAAATGTCGGAAGCCGGACTTGGGTAAACCCCATTGATGATAATGCTGCCGTAGTTTTCAATTCCTAAGCATGGGTCAACAAAAATTGTAATCGAAGCTGCGGCAACACATCCATCGCTTGATTTTGCAGTTACGGTGTAGGTGGTGGTTAATGAAGGCCTTGCAGTTGGGTTGTGGCAATTGCCGCACGACAAACCAATTGGCGGAGCCCAACCATAGCTTTCGTATTTATCACCAACTTCAATATCCACTTTTTGTTCTTTACAAACGGTGGTGTCGTTACCAATAGAAAGTTGTCTTGTACTGTCAGCATCCACAACAACTGTATCAGAAAAAATATTTCCTGCCACATCTACTACCTGCACATAGTATGTTCCCGGACCATAGAATGTATTGATAGAATCGCGGAGGCCATCATTCCATAAATAAGATTTATAGCCGATGCCAGCCTTAAGCGTTACAACACCCGCAACACAAAGCGAAGTGTCGGGACCAAGTTCTGGTCGCACACATGGGGCAGCGAAGATTGGCAGTGTATCATTTGCATTACTACATCCGTTATCTAAATGGACAGCAACTTTATAATTTCCGATAGAAGGGAAATTGCAGGTTAATGATGAGTCTGTTTGATTAACAATGCTACCTCCGGGCACATTCCATACGTAGTTAGTAACACAACCTTGCTTTGGCAATACTTTATAAAGCACATTTGTATTTAAACTACACACTGTATCCAAACCACTTATGTTAACTGGTTTTA
Organism: uncultured Chitinophagaceae bacterium; assembly: GCA_964650845.1. GTDB lineage: Bacteria > Bacteroidota > Bacteroidia > Chitinophagales > LD1 > UBA7692. The sequence goes on along the minus strand of CAZYXR010000007.1, from coordinate 56,162 downwards.
AAAAGTAGTTTGCAATAAATGTTGGTAATCCTGCATAAACTCTTCCGGTGCCCAAACTCACACCTTGTTTATTGTATAGGCACGCTAAACCTTGCTTATCAGGATAATTAATGTAAGGAACATATTGTCTTAAATTATTTGGGGGGAAAGATTGATCAAAAGCAACATATACCTTTCCATCGGATGCAAGTTGGCAAGCGCAAAAGGAATATGGTGCGGCACTAGTATCAAGACCAACTTTGGTGCTGTAAATCTGTTGTGGGTTGGCCGACCTTAAATCAAACTGAAATAAAATAGAGGGGTTGTTGCCGGTAACATAACGTGATGCGTATATAAAATCACCACTTGGAGAAAACTCTGCTCCGCAATATCCATATGGATGACTTCCGCCAAACTTCAAATAGTCTGTAATTGCTCCGGTTTGGTTATTAAATTTTAAGACTAGGATTGTATCGCGATTCAATAGTGGATTGATGATAAATCTACCATCGGCAGAGGCTTTAATAACCTGTTGCCCATCTTCAACTCCATTCACTAACAATGGAGAACTTGCACTGCTTAGAACCGGAGTCGTGTTCAACCCGTTTGAATCAATCAAATAACTTCTGTAAACATTGTTGTATCGTTCCTTTGCAATGAACCAAGTAAACTTATTGTTGCAATGTCTGATTGCAGTAACTTTTTCAGTTGACACACTAGAACTCATCAATGCAACATTTTTTGCTGCAGTTACACCACCAAGTCCAAAATTTAATGACATATCAATCAGGGAATAAGTAATGCCACCTGAAAGACCAACATCATAAGAACTGGTGATAAACAAGTAATACTGATGTTTAATAGCAGGATGTTGAACAATTACGTGTTGTGCTGAGGATAGATTTCCTGTGAGACCAGTTCCATTTTGCATAACAGCGCCATATCTGTCAAATACTTTAAATCCATCTGTGTAAAACACAAGATTTCCATTAGGGTCTGAAACCGAAGCAGATGCCTGTGCTCTTTGGTTTGAACTTTGGAAAGCTGTTGGCGGTGAAGTTTTAAAATTCAATCCTGCGCCTTCACCAAATGTCCACACATCTGTTTGCTTAGGGCTGCAATTATCACATGCACAATCTGGGTCAAAACAATCTACTAAGTTATCTCCATCGTCATCAATACTATTGTCACATATCTCTATACAAGGACTGCACACAAATACACGAACAGAATCTGATGTATCACAACAGAAATTATTACACGCAGCTAAATGCACCCAGTAAGCTCCATTTGCAGGGAATTGATATGCAAAGTTTGTGGCTGTGCTCACCTGCACGCCATTAGAAAACCAACTATAGGTAGTTGCTCCGGTGCTGGTGTTTGTAAGATTGTAAATAATATTTGGGGCAACATTCGCAGAGGGTGGAGTAAATTTCGCAACTGCACCACAAGTTACTTTTATAGTAATGGTGGTATCATCAAAACAATCAAGGTTACTTCCTGTGGCAACTAATTTTACGGAAAAGGTTCCGGCATTATTAAATGAAAAGGACGAGTTAGTTGAATTTGCAAATTGAACGCCATTCACCAACCATTGGTAAGAGGAAGCACCGGTTGAGGTATTCGTAAAGTTAACTGAACCACCTACTGCAATAGTGGTAGCAGAAGGGGTAAACTTCGCAAATACAGGCGATGGACAAGGATTATTGCAAGCGTTGCAATTCAACAAACTGCCACGCACATTGGCAATATGCCACAACATTCTATCGCGTTGCCCTGCAGTATAAATTGTTCTGCAAGTTGCTTGTGTGTAGTCCATATAATTCTTGTGCATGTCAGGCTGGTCGCTTACAAAGCCTGAGATAGTGTCAGTAGAGCAACTGTTCATTGAACCATTGCAAGCTATGTATGAAGTAGAAGCATCGGGAGGAGTATCGCATACCTTATCCCCATCGTTCAAACAGTTATTATTGGTGCAACCACCCTGAAATGTGTGATACAAACCAAGATAGTGACCGGCTTCGTGAATCAAAGTACCCGTTGCCGCAGGCGTTGAACCCATAGTGCTTGCACGAACAACAATGCCATCTAAATTACTGCCATGTGCCGATGGGAAATATGCATAGCCGCCTATATTGCAGGAACCCTGACGGCAAATTGTTTTTACAACCCATATATTAATGTAGCAAGTCGGATTCCATCTAACTAAATTTTTCAACTGCAAATCATTTGCCATATCCAAATCGGTAAGCACTGATTGCACTCTGTTTATACCTGAAGTAGATTGTCCTTGAGGATTTTGTTTTGCCAGGCAAAACTGAACCCTTGAATCCACACCATCTGTTGAATCATAAAGAGAAGTGTTTCTGTATGCCTGATTCAAATAATCAATTGCTTGAATTGCCTGCGCATCAGAAATATTTTCACTTCCGCCATTGTGAATTATATGAACCACCACAGGCAGCACATAATCTGCCCTGCCCGATGGCTGCAACATGCCGTTTTGCGCAGCATTGTATATTAGCTGTTCAATCTGATTGTGTTTCTGCAAATTACTGGCATCTTGCAGAAACCGATTGTGTGCATCATCAGTTCCGCACGACTCAATTGTTTGTTGCGCGCTTACAGAAAGTCCGGCAAGAAGAATAAAAGAGAGTATTAAACTTTTCATAATTGAATAATTGGAGGCAAATCTAATCCGCCATTTAGAATTGAATGCATCAAAGTTTCAAAATTATTAAGAGTTGCAGGAGCAGTTTTTTACTTCATATTTTTAAAATTACAATTGATAATTCATAATAAATATGTTTGCATAAATCCATTTGCAATGGCAAAAAAATCTGGCTCAGACGAAATATTTCAACTCATTCATTCACTTACTGCTGAAGAGAAAGGGTACTTCAAAAGATTTTCAAAGCGATACTCTGAAAAGGAAGGAAAACTACTGCAACTATTTGATGCTATAAATTTTCAAACGGAATATGATGAGGCAATTCTCAAAAAATCCTTTGCGAGTCTGGCTGTTTTAAAAGCGCAGCTTTTCGACCAAATTTTGGATTCCCTTTTGTTAGTTACCAATGATGAAGATTATGAAGATGGGCTTTGGAAAAAATTCAAAACAATCAGTTTACTTCATCAACGAGGGCTTACAGAAAGAGCTTTGCGAATGAATACAAAAGCACTTGCAGTTGCGAAACAGAGCGAAGTTTTTCCTGTTTACGAAAGATTACTAAAGCAACGATTCAATATGGCTAAGCAATCGTTCACCCCTGCCGAGTATTTAATAGAAGTGAATGATTTACATACGAATCTTAAAATCACCTATCAGGCATTAGAAAAAATTAATCTCTATTACTTTTGTTTTGCGTCCATACATGCTTTAGAAGCAAAAGCCAAATCAGGATTTACCAAAGCCAAATTGTTGTCACAAATTCCGGAACTCAGATTATTGTTGAATGAAAAGGAAGAGATGGCATTCTTCATAGTAAAAAGAAATCGCCTCAATGCACTCGCTAAGTTTCACTATGTCATTGGTGAGAATCAAACAGCACAAAAACTTTTGCATGAGCTATTAGAAATGGAGCGGAAACTCATTACCCAAAATGATCCTGCACAACGAAAGGATAGTTATTACTACACCTTAAACGGACTTATCTATAACTACTATTCATCTGACAATTTTAAAGAAGCATTGAAGGTGAATGAATATGCACGCTCTTTAAAATTTGAAAGAAAAGAATTGGAAGCAGAGCGTAATATCTTTTATTGCTACAATAAATTGATTCTACTTTTTGAAATGAAAGACTACAAAGGCGGTGAACAGTTTGCTGCCTCTGGATTGAAAGAAATAAAAATAGAATCGGGCACAAAAAAATCACCTGCCTTGGCAAGCATCATAGCTTTTAAATTATTGTTTGAATGGATAAACGGTAACTTCCAGCAATTATTTAAGACCCTCACACTTGCTGATGAAGTGTTTTTCGAATCGGGCAAACCTAAATTTATTACTGACCTTGAATTGATGCGTTTATTGGTGCATCTGGAGGCAGACAACATCTCCATTGCTAACCGCAATGCCAAAAAATTACTCAAGAATTCAAGCCTTTCATTTTCAAAGGACGAAAAAAAATTAATTGAAGTAATTGTTGGATGTACTATGTCAAATCAGCAAGAATGGTTTAGTAAAATTCAGAAGACGGGTAAAGAAATGAAACGACCTTTGAAGCTATTCAATATAGCTTTGGTTTCAGACATTATGGCTCTTAGAAAGAGGTGAATCAGGGTTGCTTTTACTTCCCAAACTCCTCAATCAACTCATTTGGTGAACAACAGTCAATGTTATTCTCTTTGGCATGTTGCAGAATTTCTTCATACAGGTTTTGATAGCCGTTATAAGACAAAGAGGAAAAGAAGTTATTGTGCCAATCTATAGTGATGATACTGTTGAATCGATTTGCATTCAACCAGTTGAATACCGTTTCTTTTTGTTCGCTAAGTGATTTGCCGGAGTTAAAGAGTGTTCTGTCCATTAGGTTGAGCGGCACTTCAATAAGGTCTGATGTTTTGTTTTGATTCAGGTCGAAAGGCATGAAAGGCAGGCCGTAACTATTTCTAAAACCAATCTCCTCCGCAAATCCGAGAGATGTGTCTAATTGAATACCCGCGCTTTGCATTTGCTGAAAATCATTGACGGTGAATTTGAGAAAGTGGTATCGATTCGCAACTATAGGCTGAGGTAGCTGCTTGATTTCTGATTCAAAAGTTGTGTTGCCGATTGCTTTATGTAGTCCTATTGAATTAGCCGAGGCTTGTATAAGTTTTAATTGCTTTTGTATGATGTCACTTTGAATGTTATAGTCGCTGTTTAATTCATCTCGAATGGTGAGCCAGAAGAATGTGGAGTTGAAGCCGTGTTTTTTTTCAATGGCAATAATTCTGTCTATATTAAGCCAGTCGGGTGTGCCGATGTAGTGGTTGAAGAGTAGTTTAAAGATTGTGAGCCAGCGTTTGTTTTTTAATGCAAACATGCCGTCTTCGTTTTTGGCTTTATAGATGTAGTCGATGTCGTGTGTAAGGAAAAGTTTGGATGGTCTTGTTCTTTGTGCAAGAATATTGAGTTGCGGGGTTGTGTTGCAGAACTCATCTATGAGTTGCTGAACAAAATTTGTGTGTGTGATGCCGAGATGTTTTTGAATGCTATCGGCATAATTGAAACGTCCGTAGTGGTCGCTGCTGCTTGTATGGTATTCCTGCACGCAATTAACGTAGTAGAATATGGTGCTGAGGTAGTCTGTTTTTTGTGTATCGGGGGTTGTTATTCTTCCATGTGTGTTCAGGTGGAGTTGATGTTGGGTTGTTTTTTGCTGAAGCAATTCAAAGAATTTTGAAGAGAGCTGAATGGTGTTTTTGCTTTCGATACCAATGCTTAGGTCTGCGTGTTCTATATTTTGAACCTGAATGAATTTTTCTTTTTTATTCAATGCAATTAATTGCAATGTGTGTTGCACAATTGCATGATTGGGAATATCGTTTGAAAGAAAAATCTTCATTTATGGGCTGCAAATTACGTTGCGCAGATATTACTTCCTAACATTGTGTTCTTCTATTTGAATATATGTGTGGTATTGCTGGATTTATTGAGACAAATGTCGGGCATGAAAAGGCGCAGGAGAATGTGCGCAAGATGTTGGATGCAATTAAGCACAGGGGCCCGGACAACTCGGAGGTGTGGCAGCAGGATGCGGTGACGCTTGGGCATAATCGTCTTTCGATTATTGACTTGTCGGAGGCGGCAAATCAGCCTTTTGAGTATGATGATGTGGTGATTGTTTTTAATGGGGAGATTTACAATTACATAGAGATAAGGCAGCAACTGGAAGTGAGGGGCTTTAAGTTTGAAACGCAGGGTGACACGGAGGTGATTTGTGCTGCGTATAAGGCTTGGGGGACGCGGTGTGTGGAGCAGTTTGTGGGGATGTGGGCTTTTGCGCTTTGGGATAAAAGTAGGCAGGAGTTGTTTTGTTCGCGTGACAGGTTTGGGATAAAGCCTTTTTACTTTTTTACGACTGATACGGGTTTTTATTTTGCATCGGAGTATAAGGCTTTAAAGGTTTTAGAATGTTTTGATAATGAATTGAATTATGACCAGTTAAAGCTGGGTATTGCGCTGAACTTTGTTAGTTGTGGAAACCAGACGTATTATAAGGATTTGGTGCAGTTGGAGCCGGCACACAGCCTTGTTGTAAATGATGGAGGTGTGGAGGTGGATCGGTATTGGGATATTTCGTTTGGAAAGAAGGTTTCGCTATCGTTTGAGGAGAAGTGTGCGCAGTTTGAGGCTTTGTTTTTTGATTCGATAAGGCTGCATGCGCGCAGTGATGTGCGCAATGGGATATGCCTGAGTGGTGGGCTTGACAGCTCGGCAATTGCTTCGGTTTATTCTAAGTTGTTTAGTGATGTGCCGATACAGTCTTTTTCTATTTATTATGAGGGGAAGGGTAAGGTGGATGAGCGTCCTTTTGTGCGCTCGGTGGTAGAAAAGTATCCTACTGTGCAGCCGCACTATTTTTCGCCTAAGGATGATGATATTGCAGGAGCTTTTGTGCGTGCGGCTTATGCGGCAGATGTTCCGTTGTTGGGTTCATCGTATATCAGTCAGTATTTTTTGATGCAGCTTGCTGCAAGCAAGGGGGTGAAGGTGGTGCTGGACGGGCAGGGTAGCGATGAGTATTTGGGGGGGTATCTTCATTCTTTTTACAGAACAATAGGGAGCAAGTTAAAGAATTTTGAGGTGGGCGGGGCTTTGGGTTTGCTGAACAGACTTGGCGAGCGCGAGGGTTTTGGATTGCAAAGGAAGGGTGTTTTTTTGCTTAAATCGTTGGTGTCTTGTTTAAGCGATGAAAAGGAAATGTATGGCTTGGAGGCCAAAAAGTATGAGTCGCTTACGGGGTCGTTTTTCTTTGATTTGACTAAGCGGACGGATGATAAGTTTGATGACTTTTTGTATCAAATTTTGATGGAAACTACTTTGCAGACTTTGCTGCATCATGAGGATAGGAACTCTATGGCTTTTTCGATTGAGAGCCGGGTGCCTTTTTTGGATCATCGGTTGGTGGAGTTTGCGTTTTCGTTATTGACAGAGGATAGAATCAGCAATAAAGCGGAGACAAAGTATATCCTTAGGGAGGGTTTGAAGGGTGTGTTGCCGAAGGCTGTGTATGAGCGAAAAGATAAGAAGGGTTTTGTGACGCCCGGGGAGGTGGAATGGTTGAATGGGCCGCTGAGGTTTTTGCTTGAGGATGATTTTGGCGGGCTTGATTTTATGAATATTGGGGAGGCTAAACGGCTTGTTGAGCAATATAAAGGGGGTGATTTTTCTAAGGCGGGCATGGTGTGGAAATTGGCTGCTACTAATTACTGGATTAAGCACGTTGGGTAGGGTTCTGCCGCGAGGTTTGTGCCTGTTGTATTTAGTTGTGCAGTTTTTATGAGGCTTTGTGGTCTTTTTATATGTGGCTGCGATGATTCTATTTGAGGTTGTGGTCTTTTTATGTGTGGCTGCGCACTTTTTATCTGTGCTTGTGATGTTTTTATGAGGCGTTGCGGTCTTTTTATGTGTTGATGTTTGGACTTTATGTGCCGATGTTTGCTCTCTATGTGTCAATGTTTGGACTTTATGTGCCGATGTTTGCTCTCTATGTGTCAATGTTTGGACTTCATGTGCTGATGTTTGCTCTTGACCTGCCATTGTTTCCTATTGATGTGTTGATGATTGCTATCTATGTGTCATTGCTGCCTGTTTGACAGTTAAAATTTTGATTTGATTTGTTGAAGTAAACATTTGGAGATGAAAATTTTATTAGTAGAGTCTTTTTTTTCGGGTTCACATAAACAATGGGCCGAAGGTTGGCAGCAAAGCAGCCGGCACGAAATAAAGTTGCTGACTTTGGCAGGTTACCATTGGAAGTGGCGAATGCATGGTGGGGCGGTAACTTTGGCCAGCCGCTTTAATGATTTAAGCAGTAAAGATTTTGATGTGATTGTAGCAACTGATATGTTGGATGTGGCTTTGTTTAGGTCGCTTACGGTAAGGCAACTTACATATCCGTGGAGGGCAAGCGATGTGGATGTGATGTTGAAGCGCGATAATCACTATGCATTTATCAATTATTCATCGGCTCTTGCTGCCGATGTGGTGTTATTTAATTCTGTGTATCATCAAAGGTCGTTTGTGGAGGCATTGCCAGAGTTTTTAAGGCAGTTTCCGGACTTTGAGAATTTTGAAACGGTGGAAGCAATTGCTGCAAAAAGCAAAGTGCTTGCTTTGGGTCTTAAACTGCAACGGTTGAATGAATTGAAACCTGCCACAATAGAAAAGTATCCTCGCTGTTTGATTCTTTGGAATCATAGGTGGGAGTATGATAAAAATGCAGAGCAGTTTTTTGAAACGTTGTTCAAGCTTCACGAGCATGGCATAGATTTTCGGTTGGCGGTGTTGGGCGAGTCTTTTAGTAATGTGCCACCAATTTTTGAAAAAGCGAAGGAGGTTTTGGTCGAAAAGATTGTTCATTGGGGTTATGTGGAAAGCGAAAAAGATTATGCCGAATGGTTGTGGAAGGCAGACTTGTTGCCGGTAACTTCAAAGCAAGATTTTTTTGGTGCAAGTGTGGTGGAGGCTATGTATTGCAATGTGGTACCTTTTTTGCCCAAAAGGTTGGCTTATATGGAGCATATTCCAGAAATGTATAGCGCTACGTTTTTTTATGATGAAGCAGATTTTGCAGCAAAATTGCAGAAGCGTATTATGGATGTAAAGTATCTGCGGGCAATGAATACGCAGCAATGGGTAGAAAAGTATGATTGGAAAAATGCAATAGCGATGTATGACGATTTGATGGAAACCATTGTTGAACAATGGGCAAAGTAAAACAGGTTATAGTCGTTGCATTACTTGCTTTACCATGGTGGTTTTCCATGTGGCATAATTGCCCGCAATGATTTGTTTGCGCGCTTCTTTTACCAGCCATAAATACATGCTGAGGTTGTTTACCGAGGCAATCATTGCGCCAAGTATTTCGCCTGTGTGTACTAAATGGCGAAGGAAGGCTTTTGAAGTGTTGCGCACCAGTTCGCTTTGGCTATTGGCGTCAATGCTTGAAAAATCATCTTTCCATTTTTCGTTTTTAATGTTGATGATGCCGTTTGTGGTAAAGAGCATTCCGTTTCGTGCATTGCGGGTGGGCATTACACAGTCGAACATATCAATGCCTAAAGTAATAGATTCGAGAATGTTTGCAGGCGTGCCTACGCCCATTAAATAGCGGGGTTTTTCTTTTGGCAGTATGGCGCAAACGGTTTCGGTCATGGCGTACATTTCTTCGGCAGGCTCGCCTACACTTAAGCCGCCAATGGCGTTACCCACTAAGTTTTGTGCTGCAACGAACTCGGCCGATTGCTTGCGCAAATCGTTAAACACACTACCCTGTACAATTGGAAAAAGCATTTGCTCGTAGCCGTAATGAGGCTCGGTGTTATTGAATCGCTGCACGCATCGGGTAAGCCAGCGGTGGGTCATTTCCATTGATTTTTTTGCGTATTTGTATTCGCAAGGGTAAGGTGTGCATTCGTCAAATGCCATAATGATGTCGGCACCGATAATGCGCTGCACATCCATCACGTTTTCGGGAGTAAACAAATGTTTTGAACCATCAATGTGCGAGCGAAACGAAGCACCTTCTTCTTTAATTTTACGAATAGCCGCAAGCGAGTAAACCTGATAGCCGCCACTATCGGTAAGAATAGGTTTGTTCCACCCGTTGAACTTATGAAGCCCTCCAGCTTTATACAACACATCTGTGCCCGGGCGCAGATAAAGATGGTAGGTGTTGCCGAGAATTATCTGGGCGTTAATTTCTTTTTCAAGCTCGGTAAAGTGTACTGCTTTTACACCGCCCAAAGTGCCCACCGGCATAAAAATGGGGGTTTCAATTTCACCGTGTGCTGTTTGCAAAACGCCTGCTCGTGCATTGCTGCCTGTATCTGTTGCTTTTATATCGAAACTCATTGATGGTTATTGTTTGTATTCAATCGCTATTGTGCTGCACGATTTGTTTAGAAGATTCCTCATTATCTGTTAAAGAAGGTTGCGAAAGTATAAAAATGAATTTCCCTTAAACCCTATTAGTGTAGATTTGTCAAGAACGAAAATTTAGGGTTATGAGAAGTTTCATTCGTGTATTGTTTTTATCTATATTATCTGCTGCTGCATCTTCTTCGTTTGCACAAGATGATGTTTACTACAATCCTAAAAGCGATAAGGGTAGGTCGGGTAGCAGCGATGCAAATTACGAAGAGCAATTCAACAAGCAGCCTGCAAGCAATTCTTCATCTAGTGGAAACTCTAACAGTGCCACTTCAACCGATACATACAAGTATGATGATGCCAGCCGCTCGGCAAGCACTTCGGATAATACCGATGGCTATGGAAATACCTATGTAACCAACAATAATTATTACTATGACGATAACGATTTCTATTACACATCGCGGTTAAGAAGATACTACACGCCATCTTATGGTGTAAACTTTTGGGACCCGTGGTACACCGATGCTTTTTATTACACCCGCGACCCGTGGATGTGGGGTAATAGCATTTATGTAAGTGTAATTCCAAGTTGGAACTGGTGGCGACCGCGCACTGTGGTTGTTTACAATCCTTGGGGTTCGTGGGGTGGCGGCTTTAATAATTGGAACGCATGGAACTCGCCTTGGTACGGTAATGGATGGAACAATTGTGGGTGGAATTCGTGGGGCAATAATTTTAGTTACGGATGGAACAATTACTATGGAGGAAATTACTACGGTGGTGGAAACTATTGGGCATATAACAATGGTTATTGGAACGGCTACAATAATGGCTACTACGATGGCGCTTGGAACAATGGCGGAGGCTACGGAGGCAGAAGCTATGGTATGAGCGGGCCACGTTTTCAGCAATCAGCAAATAACAATAATTCGGGCAGCAATTCATTGCCGGGCAAAAGTGGCAAAACCGATGAAACAAATGTGCCACGCGAGGGCATAGTGAAGCCAAGAAATTCGCCCGATACTTACATTCCACCGCGCGATGCAGCCGCCCCGGCTGGAGGGGTAAAAGAGCGCCCCGGCAAGGTTGAAACAGTTACGCCTGCCGAAAAATATTCTGATAAAAAAGCCCCTGCCGATGGTTGGAAAGCGGCCCCTGCAAATCCGATTGAAGAAAATAGAGTGCCGAGCCGCGTAATTGAAAAGGCTACGCCTACCGATAGATGGAATCAAAGCACTGTGCCAAGCGAGCAAGCGCCAGTAGATAAGCAAAATAGAAATTGGGATAACACACCGGTAGAAAGACCGCGTAGAAATGATGAGTTGATACCTGCCGAGCAACCGCGCAGATACGATAATGTAACACCAGCCGAAAGACCGAGTGGTAGCAGAATAGATAGAATGCGCGAAGATTTTAATAGAGAA
>CAZYXR010000007.1:8414-44665 GCA_964650845.1 uncultured Chitinophagaceae bacterium | reverse complement strand
ATGCAACCTGTGGAAAGACCCAATCGCGCAATTGAGCAACCGCAAAGAGTGGCACCACGCGAAGAGATGAGGATGCAGCCGGAGCAGCGTAATTATCAAACTCCGCAACGCGAAATTCAGCGTAGCGAGCCGCAAAGAATTGAGCGCCAAATGCCACAGCGCGAAATGCAGCAGATGCAACAACCGCAAAGGCAATTTAATCAGCAAGCTCCACGCGAAGCACCGCGAATGGATAGAATGAATTCGCTTCAACAACCATCTAAACAAGCTATGCCCGGCAGAAGGCCGTAATGATTTTTAAGCCGCAACAGAAAATAATGTTTTTTGTTGCGGCTTAAAACAAAGTAGTATTTATGAAGCAAGCCCTTTTCCTTCTTTCTTTTTTTGTGCCAACCTACATTGCTGCGCAGGTGTATGATGTAGATGCATTGAAATTTGCAAACTTGCAAACAGCCGGTACTGCACGCAGCATGGGAATTGTAGGGGCTTTTGGTTCTGTTGGTGCCGATTTGTCTTCAAACCTTTCTAATCCGGCAGGTATAGCGTTTTATCGATCTTCCGAAGTTTCTTTGGGTATTGGCATCCACCCTACCGCTACCAACAGTAAGTTTTTAAATCAAGAGCGAAGCGATAACAACACCCGCTTTACATTTAATTATGGTGGCTTTGTTTATGCAGGAGCCATCAATAAAAAGAGGAATTCAATCTCTTTTTCGTCAAAAAATTTAGAGTATGTGAACTTTGCCATTACCTATAACAAGATTAGCAATTTCAATCGCACATGGCTTTATAGTGGCTTGAATGCAGGCAACTCTTATGCGGGTTCGTGGGTAAACGAGTTGAATGCCTTGGGTGGGGCAATGCCGGGTTTTGAAAATGCAAGCGTTGCATCGGTGTTGGGTTTTCAAAACCAAACTGTGCTTTTCGATACCATTGCAAGGGTTTATCAAACTTATATTGATACACCTATTTTTCAGAATGGAAGAGTAAGAGAATCTGGTTCGGTAGATGAAGTAAATATCAACTTGGGATTTAATGTAAGCGATAAAGTTTTTTTTGCATTCGATGCAGGCATTCCGTTTCTCAATTATTCTGCGGTTAATGAATTTGCCGAAACTAACACGAACGATTCATCGGCTTTTTTTGATAGCTATCGCTACGTGCAAGAATACCGTACCAATGGAGTTGGTTTTAATTTGAAGTTGGGTTTGATTTATAGACCAGTGGCTTGGTACCGCGCGGGCATTGCGTTTCATTCGCCCACTTGGTATCGCTTAGATGAAAATTACTATGCATTTTTAGATGAATCGTATGGCGGTTCGCAATACACACAGGATGTGGATGCTGCTCCATTTCGGTATAATTTGCATACATCAATGAAGGGGATTTTTAGTAACAGTTTTTACTTTAAGCAGTATGGCTTTTTATCGGTTGATTATGAGTTTCAAAATTTTGGTGCCAATAAATATCGTTTCAGAGATTATCCTGATGAAGCAAGTGCAATTAACCAAACTACTAAGGCTAAGTATGGTTTCGGGCACTCGGTGAGGGTAGGGGCCGAGGGGGCAATAAAATGGTTCAGAATTCGGGGAGGCTATGCGTGGCAGAGTTCGCCTTTTAAAACAAATTTTGCGGTAAAGGGCAGCGATGAACAGCGGCATACATTTAGTGCGGGTGTTGGCTATCGCGGCAAAAGTTTTTTTGCTGATGTGGCATTTATACAAATGCGTTCCAATAGCTATTATCAGCAATATGTATCGAATGATGGCAATGAGCCAGCCGTAAAAACACGCACTGTTTACAATAACATTATGCTGAGTTTGGGTTGGCGGTTTGCTTCAAAAAAGAAGTAAACGAAAGTGTTCTTTTGCCAACTGCTGCGAACGAAAAAACACAAAGCCCATTCTGTAAATATCTATGGTAAGTGTAACGGAGGGATGCGCTTTTATGTAGTTCCATGCGGCTGTCATTTCGCTGCTCCAGTAAATGTCGTCAATAATAATTACAGAGTTTTCGGAGGTTTTTGAAAGGCAACTTTCAAAGTAATTTATGGTTGGTTGGTAACGGTGGTTGCCGTCAATAAAAATCAAGTCGAAAGATGGAATGTGCGTGAACACTTCGGGCAGTACGCTGTCGAAATTGCCAGTGCGAAATGAAACATTATTGATGTTTGCAACTTGTAGGTTTTGTATTGCCAGTTGCTGAATTGCCGCACTGCCTTCTATGGTAATAACAGTGCTGTTGTTATTGCCCGATGCAAGGTAGGCAGTGCCCAAGCCCAAGTTGGTGCCAAGTTCTAAAGTGTAATTAGGTTGAAAATATTTTGCTGCACGGTAAAGTACGTTGCCGTAGCGTTTGGTAATGCTGCTTTTGTCGGCAATTTGCTGTATGCTTTTTGTTTTTGTTTTGTTGTTGTCGCCTAAGTCGGTAAATGAAATTGTAGCCGCATCGGCAAGTAGCTTTGCTCTTAATAATTCTATGGCTTTGGTGTCTGTTTTTCCTTCCAGTACGTTTAGGTAAAACTGGTAGATGAAAGGCGAATGCAGGTAATATTTTGTTTTTGCTTTAATAAGATATTGCAGCAAATGATAAGTTCGGTGGCTAAGTTCCATCTGTTTGTTACTTTCGCAAACGTAGTTTATTCTGCTATTACAACTTAAATCATGCTACGTTTTTTAATTGCTATTCTATTTTTTGTTTCAAGTGTTCGTGCGCAAGAGGGTTTTCATCTTGGTGTAAACGGTGCATTTAATGCTTCATTTATTTTAAACCAAAATAACTATGGCACACTTGCGCCATTCAGTTTGTTGGTAGTAAGGCAATCTGAGTTGGCTTATGTTTTTACACCGGGTGGCACAGCCGGAGCGCACTTGGGTTATAATTTTAAGCGCGACTGGGGTGTAGAAGTTCATTTTTTGTATAACAAAGCCGGGCAGCATTACGAAGATGATATGTATGGGCCCGCTGTTTTGCCGCAAGGCAAATTTGGCACCACTGGCAACAAGCGGGTGAAAGTGAAACGCGCTGTAGATTTTCAATATTTGCAAATTCCATTGCTTGTAAAGTATTCGGTAGGCGATAAACTCACCAAGTTTTATGTATCGGCAGGGCCTGTAATAGGCACAAGATTATCGGCCAAAGAGAATGTAAATATTGCCAGTTACGACTATCTGCCCGATTCCATAAAATTCACTACGAATGAAAAATTCAGGTCTATTGATTTTGGTGCTGCATTGAATTTTGGCGTTGAAATTTGGTTTCAGCAAGCGTGGTATGTCAACATTGGTTTACACAGTTTTTGCAGCATTCTCGATATAAACGGAAAGAAGATGCGCGAGGTAGATTATTACAGTAAAAACGATATTGAGTATCAACAGTCGCGCAATTTTTATACCGGAATAAATGTGGGTGTAAATTATCTGTTTAATAAAAACAAGGTTAAGCCCGATAAAGGCGGGCTGCGATTTAAAGAATAATTGCGGGTAACAAGTATTGAAACAATAGGCATGAACAATTTTTTTTTGCCGAAGAAGGTTTTCGGATTTTTCCTTTTTGGAGCTGCGGGCATTTGCACCGAAATTTTTTTTACTGCCTCGCAAAATTTGTTTCAAGCGTATGCAAGTGGCACAATGCCCGATTGGAGCTTGGCGGGCAAGTCTTACATTTGGATGTTTCCGATATACGGCAGTGCCTCTATTATTCTCGATTTGTTGATGCCGCATTTAAGCAAGTTGAAGTTTGTTTTTCGCTTGCCACTTTACCCGGTGGGAATTTTTGTTGTAGAATACATTACCGGTTGGTTGCTGGAACTTGCCACGGGAAGATGCCCGTGGGAGTATCATAGCCCTTATGCCATACATGGGTACATAAATTTAGCTTACACGCCACTTTGGATGCTGTTTGGTATAGTATTAGAATTGATTTACAACACACTTCAACGCTTTCAAGAATGATAAATTTTATTGGTGAAATTATAGAGCGGTTTGGTCCGCGGCTGGCAGGCGGGGCAGCCGAACGCAATGCACAACTTTTTTTGAAAGCCGAGTTGGAAAAGTTTGCTGCAAAGGCCGAGCTGCAGAATTTTGAAGCTGCTCTTACTGCGAAGTTTCGCAAAATGAAAATTTATGCCGTGTTGTATTGGCTGAGTGTGGCGGTGTTTTTCTTTAATCCGTTTGCCGCTTTTTTTATTGCCATAGTAAATGCCGCAATTACCGTAAACGATTTGATGCGCAATGGCACGTGGTTAGATTTTTTGTACCCAAAATTGCAATCGTGCAATGTTACTGCGGTGGTAGAGCCGCGTGGCGAAGCCAAAAAAACTATTGTTTTTTCGGGGCATATTGACTCTACAGAAGAATGTCAGTGGTGGTATTGGTTGAAACAATGGGGTGGGTACTTAACATTTGCATGTGGCATTTTAATTATTGCGTATGCTGCTTTTTGTTTTTTCGAGGTGAGTGCAAGAGTGATTTTTAATCAGGCTGTTTTTACTTCTTTAAATTGGTTTTTTGTTGCGTTAAGTCCGGTTCAATTGGTGTACTTTTCTTTTCACTCGAAGAAGGTGGTAGATGGCGCGGTCGATAATTTGAGTGGCACTGCAATTTCATTTTTTCTGTTGCAACATTTTAAAGCAAATCCGCTTGCACACACCCGCGTGCGGTTTATCAGTTTTGGTGCCGAAGAAAAAGGCTTGCGCGGCTCAAAGGCTTATGTGCAGCAAAATATTGCACAGCTAAAGGCCGAAAATTCTTTTGTTGTAAACATTGACACAATTCGCTTGGTAAAAGATGTGTGCATCATTGATAAAGAAACTATGATTGGTGTGAACCATAACGAGCAATTGGCAAGCGAGGTGCGTTCGAGTTTTGAAGGGCTTCAATTGCCTGTAAAGGTTAGTTCTTTGCCAATGGGCGGCACCGATGCTGTGCCGTTTTCTATGGCGGGCATACCGGCAGTTTCGGTAATTGGTTTAGATACTAAATCGCTCGACCCAACTTATCATACTCGCTTAGATACTTTAGATATGATAGAGCCACAATCGCTGCAAAATGTAAAGAATGCTTTGGTGAATTTTGTGGAGCAAACCGATAAAAATGTTTGAGTTTACAAGATGCTAATTCTTTTGTTTTTTTTCTTGCTGTTGTTGCCTTCATACAATAGTGTGGCTGCGGAGGATTCGTTGCAAGTGTTGGCCAAAAAGCGCGTAGGCATTAACACACGCAGCTTAGACGACTCTATCGTGCTGTATGAAGTTAGGTTGCATAGGTTAGCAGATTCGGCATCGCAACTGTATGAAATGAGAAAGCAAAAAATTGCCGAAAACCAAGATGTAAGTAAAATAGAAAAACAATTGGTTGGAATAAAAAAAGGCAACTCAATTTATAGAGCAAAACTCGATAGCTTTATCAATGTGAGCCAAAGGCTTTTTACCGCCCAACCCGAAATTATCTTGAACACAAAAAAGCCAAAGCCAAAGCAGTAAATACGATTGCTGTTGTTAGTTGTTTACAATCATACCATCTTTCATAAACACCTTTCTGTCGGCCATATCGGCCAATTCTTCGTTGTGGGTTACAATTATAAAAGTCTGCTTCAATTGGTCGCGCAATTCAAAAAACAATTCATGCAGGCTGCGAGCATTGGCAGTATCTAAATTGCCCGAAGGCTCATCGGCTAATATTACAGCAGGTTTGTTCATCAAAGCACGCGCCACTGCCACGCGTTGTTGCTCGCCACCCGAAAGCTCCGAGGGCTTGTGGTGAATACGATGCGAAACCTTTAAAGTGTCTAACAATTCTTTAGCGCGCTGCTCGGCTTCGTGTTTTGTTTTGCCGGCTATGAATGCCGGTATGCAAACATTTTCTAGTGCGGTAAACTCGGGCAGCAAATGGTGAAACTGAAAAATAAAACCCAACGATTGATTTCTGAAAGCTGCAAGCTGATTATCGGTTTGTTTAAAAATGTCTTTGGCATGAAGCTGAACATTGCCTTTGTCGGGTTTGTCTAAAGTGCCAAGAATATGCAGCAGTGTGCTTTTGCCTGCACCCGATGCGCCAACCAACGAAACAATTTCGCCCTCGTTTACCGTGAGCGAAACTCTTTTCAGCACTTGTAAGTTGCCGTAGCTTTTTTCTATATCGGTGGCTTTTAGCATTTGCAAATTGTAAATAGAAAAGGCGAGTTGCCCCGCCTTAAATGTTTTCACAACGGAATAATCCTTATTGTGAATTGTTATCAAAAAGTTTTGCTAAAATAGCTTTTCAACTTTAAATACAAAATTCATGACCACAAAAACTATCCTCGGTTTAGACTTGGGGACGAACTCAATTGGGTGGGCTTTAATTCAGCAAGATTTTGAAAACAGACAAGGAGAAATCCTTGGAATGGGAAGTCGGATAATTCCGATGGGGCAAGAATTAAGCAAGTTTGAGCAAGGACAGGCTCAAACAAAAAATGCAAACAGGCGTATTGCTCGTGGAATACGAAAATTAAATAAACGGTATAAGCAAAGACGTAATAAGCTCATCTATGTTTTGCAGCAATTAGGAATGTTGCCTGGCCAAATCAAATTAAAAGAACCTTTTGGAAATCCGCTGAAATTGGATAGGATTTCGATTCTTCCCATTGATAAAAATCAAAAACAATATTCTGCATTGGATTTATTAGAGCTGCGTGTAAAGGCACTAAATGAACCGATCACATTGCAAGAATTAGGCAAAATTATTTATTTGTTTAATCAGCTACGTGGTTACGCAGGGGGAGGTAACGAACCTGAAAAGGAAGATGCCAACGAGGAAGAAAATGAAAAAGAAGAAAAAAGTGGAAAAGAAAGTTATGTAACGTTCGGAAAAGTATTGTCTCTTTCTGAACCTGAAAAAATTACATACAAGAACAAAGAACTCAAAAAGTATAAAATATCTATTGAAACCGAAGATGGAATATTAGAAGGAGATACTTATTTAGATATTCTGAAAATAGGTGAATCGTTTGAGCTTCTTGTGAATATCACAACGTCAAAGAAAAATGGAGAAACAATCATTTTCAAATTGCCGAACAAAACAAGTTGGCGTAAGAAAATGGAAAATTTGGAAAAGGAACTAATCGAATTATCCAAAGAAAAAGGCAGGGAAGTTTATTTATCGGAATATTTTCTTTCCGTATTAAAGGAAAACAAATGGGCAAAAATCAGGAACAATGTTGTTTTGCGTTCCCGCTATCAGGCAGAGTTTAATGCTATTTGGGATGCTCAATACAGACTAAACTCTGATTTTAGAACAAGAATAGATAATGCTGATTTATTGAATAAGTGTGTAAACTTTATATTTCCTGACCGCCCAAAAGATAAACCCGAAACAGAACAATCGAAGAAATCTCAAAAGGAGAAGTATAGAAACGATTCGTTGAAATCGGGATTTAAGTATTTAGTGAAAAATCAAATCATCTATTATCAAAGGGAATTAAAAGACCAAAGTAACCTCATTTCAGATTGTCGTTTTGAGAAAGGAGAAAAAGCGATTACAAAAAGCCATCCTGTATTTCAGGAGTTCAAAATTTGGGAGCAAATCAATAAGCTGACGATAAACACCAAAACCGAAGACGGCAAAAACAGAAAAGGAGAAACAAGATATAAGTACGTGGACAGACCTATTCCGCCTGCTCTTAAAGAATGGCTCTTTGACGAATTGCAAGAGAAAAAAGAAATCGGATTCAGCACCGTACTCAATAAATTGAAGAAAGAACGCGGCTTACGTGATGGAATTGATTTTCTGAACGGAATGAATCCTAAAGCAAAGTTACGAGGCGATGAAACCAAACAGCTACTCAAAAAAGCATTGGGCGAACAACTGTGGAATGCTCTTGGTTTAGCTGAAAAGGAAAGGCAAATAGAACTGTGGGATATTTTATATAATGCAAAAGGCAACGAGTATGACTTGGAAAGCGAACGCACTTCAAAAGTCCTGACATTTATTAAAAATCACGCAACGGATATTGAAAACCGTCAGCAAACAGCTATTCAGATAAGCAAAATTAAATTCAGCCGAAGCTATGCTTCTTTGAGCCTTAAAGCAATCGAAAAAATATTGCCACTTGTAAGAAGTGGAAGGTGCTTTGATAATGATTTTTCAGATACGCTTAAAGAGAAAATCATCAAGTTGCTGAACGAAAATGTAAGCGACCCATTTGAAAAAGCAGCACAGGAGTATTTGGAAAACAATGTCGAGGTTTTAGCAGAGGGCGGAATTATGAATGCCTATGCAACCATATTGGTTTATGATAAGCATACGGCAAAAGAGTATGGAGAAAATGAACGAATTGACAGCTATCAAAAAATCCAAAGATTAACACCAGGAGAATTACGAAATCCGTTGGTCGAACAACTGATTAGCGAAGCGTTGATGATTGTAAAAGATATTTGGAAAGAGTATAGAAAGCCTGATGAAATACGATTAGAATTGGCTCGTGAATTAAAAAATAATACAGACAGAAGAGCAAAGATTTACAAGTCAAATAATGCCAATCAGAAAGCAAATGATGAAGTTAAAAATTTGCTGATTGAGCTCAAACAGGAAATAACGCTTGCCAATATCGAAAAATATAAGTTGTGGCTCTCACAGGAAAATCTTGCTGATGAATATGTAAAGCAATACAAAGACCCGTCAAAATCGGAAATTGAAAAGATGAAGTTGTGGCGGGAGCAAGGACACGTTTCGCCATATACAGGACAACCCATTCCACTTTCGGATTTGTTTAATCGGGAGCGTTATGATATTGACCACATTATACCACAATCACGCTATTTTGATGATTCTTTCACCAATAAAGTTATCTGCGAAAAAGCAATCAATAAAGAAAAAAGTAACCGTACTGCAATGGAATATTTTGAAGTCGGATCTTCTATTCCATCAGTGTTTAGTAAAGAAAATTTTATTGACCACGTAAACCAAAGGTTTGAAGGGCAAAAAAGAAAAAATCTATTGGCTACAAAAATGCCAGAAGACCCTGTGGCAAGACAGATGAAAGAGACACAATACATTTCTGTCAGAGTAAAAGAAGAACTGAATAAAATTGTTGGCAATGAAAATGTAAAAACCACAACAGGTGGAGTTACCGATTATTTAAGAAACCAATGGGGCTTGACAGATAAGTTTAAACACATCCTTAGAGAACGGTATGAACGAGTAAAAGATAAAATTGCGGAAACTGAGTACGAAAAGAGAAAAGATGTGGTTGACAATAAAGATGTATATATTGAAGCTTACATTAATAATTTGATTGGAAAGAAAAACAACAAGTTAATTATTAAAGGTTGGAGCAAACGCATAGACCATAGGCATCACGCTATTGATGCGTTGATAATTGCCTGTACAGAACCCGCACACATCAAACGTTTAAATGATTTAAACAAAGAATTGCAGAAATGGCTTGGCGACAATAGGAAAGAGTTGTTACCCGATTTTGAAGGAAGTCCGAGTGAATTATTGGATGAAATTCTAAACCTTGGAGAAACTGAAAGAGAAAAAATTTTCAAGCAGATAGAGAAATTCAAAGCTATTGATATGCCATGGAGTGGATTTCCTGAAAGTGCTGAGCAAGAAATTCAAAAAATAATTGTTTCGCAAAAACCTAAAGACAAGCTTTTAATTCAGCCCGATAAAAGTGGAAAATTACAAATCAAAATTCGAGGGCAATTACACGAGGGAACTTTGTACGGAAAAAGTCAAGGGGTTGAATCGTATCGAATCACTTTATCAAAATTTGCTGGTAAAAAGTTTGCGACTGATAAAGCCATTGAAAAAATTACAAATAGTTATCTGAAAGAAGCTATTAAAGAACATTTGAAAGACTTTGACAACAAAAAAGAAGAAGCCTTTTCTGCAGAAGGCATTTTAGCCCTGAACAAGAAGTTGGCAGAGAAAAAGAATAAAAAAGGTGAAACTGCTCCTCATACACCAATCTCATCTGTAAAAGTATTTTACCGTGACCCAACTAAAATTAAAAAGAAAAAGGGGCAAGAAGAAGCTGATGAGGCACTGGAACGACTTGACAGGAAAAAAGCCTTTAACGATACACTACTTGTTAAAACAGGCGACAATTACCTTTTTGCCGTTATGGAAAAAGATGGCAACAGGGTTTTTGACCTTATAACTTTCTTTGATGCTGTTAATCTTTTAAAAGAAGAATTTAATAAAACTACTGACAAAAAATCATTCAATAAAACCCTTGTTTTCAAAAACTATTTTGAAGAAAAGAACAAAGCGAAATTGCTGTTTACTTTAAAACAAGGCGACCCTGTATATATGCCTACTGACGGAGAAGAAATAATAGCAGATTCACAAAGCCCGTTCTATGATAGTTTTTGGAATCATAAGAATGCAAGAAGTAAGAATATTCACTATGTAACCAAGTATAGCGGTAAGCAAATCTACTTTATCAAACACGATATTGCAGATACGATTGTAAGAGGCAAAGAATATGGCTCTCAAAATGCTTATGAAATCATTGATGGGAAGTCTATAAAGAATTATTGCATTAAATTAAATATCGACCGCTTAGGCAACATCTCAAAAGTCTAAATAATTTGAAAATACACAAATGAGCTTTATATTTGTATTTTATAAATATAAACTGTATTTGCAATGGCAACATTTACCAGTACTTTACCTGATGCTTTGCTTGCTCAACTGGCAGAACAAGCAAAGCGTTTATCTGTACCCAAAAACAAACTCATTGAACGTGCTTTAGCAGTGTATTTGGAGCAATTGAAACGTGCGGAATACATTCGCTCTTATAAAAAAATGGCTGACGATACCAACTTATTGGATATTGCAGAAGAAGGCATGGTGGATTATTGCACACAATTAGATAAAGAATGAAACAGGGTGAAATTTGGCAAGTTAATCTTGATCCGGTAAAAGGCAGTGAACAAGCTGGATTTCGTCCTGTTGTTATAATTAGTGGTAATTTATTGAATACCTATTTGAATGTGTTGATTTGCTGCCCGCTTACTACAAAAATTAAGAATTACAAAGGCAATGTTGTATTGAGGCCTAACAAAACGAACAATCTTAAACAAACATCAGAAATTCTAACCTTCCACATTCGCTCCATTTCAAAAGAACGACTTGGTAAAAAAATAGGAAGTATTGAGAAAAGTGAATTAAACGAAATACATAATTGTTTAAATGATATTCTGAGCATGTAACATTTCCATACCTTAAAGAGTATAACGCAAGCAAAGCAATCCGACTATGCTCAAGCGCACTCTTTATTTTGGCAATCCTGCACACCTTTATATGCGCAGGCAGCAGTTGTGCATCAGCCTTAATAAACACGAAGAAATTGATGATTTAGATAAGGTAATCACGCGCCCCATAGAAGATATTGGCATGGTGGTGTTAGAGCATAAACAAATTACACTTACCCACGCTTTGCTGAATACGTTTATGGAAAACAATGTGGCAGTAGTAAGCTGCGATGATACATTTTTACCCAGTGGAATGTTTATGCCACTTCATTCACACACTATTCAAAACGAAAGATTTCGTGCACAGTTAGCAGCCAGCGAGCCATTGAAAAAGCAGTTGTGGGCACAAACCGTTTCGGCAAAGCTCTACAATCAGTCGGCCGTGTTGCAACAGCACTTGTTGAAAGTAGAAACGGATAGAAGAGATGCTATAAACAATGCAATAAAACTATTGCAAAACCTTGCAGCCGATGTAAAAAGTGGCGATGCCGGAAACCACGAAGCACGCGGTGCGGCAGTATATTGGCAAACTGTTTTTTCGCCCGAGTTGAAGTTTAGCCGCGATAGGTTTGGTAAGCCACCTAACAATCTTTTAAATTACGGCTATGCCATTTTACGTGCTTGTGTGGCGCGGGCATTGGTAGGCAGTGGTTTGTTGCCTACGCTCGGTATTCACCACAAAAACAAATACAATGCTTATTGCCTTGCCGATGATGTTATGGAACCCTATCGCCCTTTTGTAGATAGGGCGGTGATAGATGTGATGCAACAAGGCGATTATGCGGAACTTAATTTATCTATTAAGCAACAGCTATTAAAAATACCCGAGCATACTGTGTTGCTGAATGAAGAAAAAAGCCCGCTGATGGTAGCAGTGCAAAAAACAACCGCAAGTCTGGCAAAGTGTTTTGAGGGTACGAGGAAAAAAATTGCATTTCCTGAAGTAGAATAACAAAGTAGTAATTGATGCTGTTTAAACTTTTTTCAGTTTGCTTCACCTTTGCTGCACTTCGGTTCGCAATCACGGCTAATTGCTGCGCAAAAAGAACCGCGTTTTTACGAGCGTAGCTTGTGGAGCGAAGTAATCTCAAACAAAAGGTAAAGCAAGCTCATTGGTTACAAAAAATATTTTAAATAATACACAGTGTATTTAGAACGTTTAAACGCATACAGAATCATGTGGGTAATGATTTTTTTCGACTTGCCGACCGAAGATGTACAAGACCGCAAAAACTACACCAGATTTCGCGACAAAATTTTGGAAGATGGATTTACCATGTTTCAATTCAGTATCTACATTCGGCATTGTGCCAGCCGCGAAAATGCCGATGTGCACATCAAGCGCATAAAAGACAACTTGCCACCCGATGGACATATAGGCATACTCTGTATTACCGATAAGCAATTTGGCATGATGGAGTTGTTTTATGGAGTAAAAAAACAAGAACCGGAAGGAGCAGGGTTGCAATTGGAAATGTTTTAGGTGTTTGAGAATATTTGCAAGCGTCATACAGAAATAAAAATCCCGACCAAAAATTCGATCGGGATTTAACTTGAACACAATTTTTCTTTTCTAATCAATTCCCCGAAACCATTGCCACAACTTGCATACACGCTTGGTATATTGTGTTCAATGATTTCAAAGATACTTTCTGATAGCAATTCACAACACCTCATACGTCACACTACTTCTTGTTTGTATTGTGTTCAATGATTTCAAAGATACTTTCTGATAGCAATTCACAACATAATTAGTTGACCCTGTTAGTGCTTGGATATTGTGTTCAATGATTTCAAAGATACTTTCTGATAGCAATTCACAACATTACTGTTTAAAATCGTTGTTGTAACCCTATTGTGTTCAATGATTTCAAAGATACTTTCTGATAGCAATTCACAACCCGATAACGAAGTGCTGTGTGCGCCTTCTCATTGTGTTCAATGATTTCAAAGATACTTTCTGATAGCAATTCACAACCGGGTGGCTAAACAACTTTCAAAATGATACATGTGTTCAATGATTTCAAAGATACTTTCTGATAGCAATTCACAACGCCGCTCAGTATGCAGCATTAACTGATGAATTGTGTTCAATGATTTCAAAGATACTTTCTGATAGCAATTCACAACTGATATTGCCAACATCTTTTCCTGCATATATTGTGTTCAATGATTTCAAAGATACTTTCTGATAGCAATTCACAACTGGCTTGTTTACCTTTATTATTTTCAAAATATTGTGTTCAATGATTTCAAAGATACTTTCTGATAGCAATTCACAACACTTGCATAACGGTTATAAACTGCAACATAAATTGTGTTCAATGATTTCAAAGATACTTTCTGATAGCAATTCACAACGCTACCGATAGATAGCCCCGCAACCGCAAAATTGTGTTCAATGATTTCAAAGATACTTTCTGATAGCAATTCACAACGCGGCAATCAAATCTTTTACAAGCTGTATCATTGTGTTCAATGATGTTATGCTTCTTAGCCCAACTTCATTATTCATAGTTTGTATTTCTTGACTTTTGGCTCACAGCATTGCAAGTTGAATAGTAACAGGTGTTGCACACAATCAATATTCAATTTCTATGTTATAGCTATCCAGTAGCCCAACTACACCTTGTAGCGAAAATTTTGCGCCTTTTATTCTGTTTGCAGTTGGCTCAATAGAATAGTTGCTTGCGGTTCTAAAATCAACTTTTTCGAGTTGAGTGCCATCAAAAGTTGCTCGCAGCAAATCGCAGTTATCGAAAGTGGAAGCCGATAAGTCGCACTCCGTAAAGTCGGTTTCGTGTAGTTGCGAGTTTTTAAAAGTTGTTTTCTTGATTTTGATTTGTGAAAATGATGTGTGATTGAGGTTGCAGTTATTGAAACTGAATGCTAAACCAAATTGATTGCAGTCGTAAAATCGCAGCCCCAGCATCTTGCAGTCGTTGAATTGAATATCTCTGAACGCGGTGTTTGAAACTTTGCATAAACTGAAGTTGCAATTTGTAAAAACGCATTCCGAAAATTTAATGCCCGACAGGTCGGAGTTAGAAAAATTGCAATTGCTGAAAGTGCAATTTTCGTATTCGCCTTTTGGCAATAAAGTGCTGCTGTAGTCTTGTTTGTCAAATTGCTGATTTTCTATGAGCATTTGCCTTGGCTTTTATGTTTCAATAAGCCGTCAAATATGAATTATTACCTTTAATCGAATTATGAATTGGAGAACCAAAATTGTTATTCTGTTTGGCAAGTTGCGCAAACCCATAGATTATGATGCAGTAAACAATATTGCAGAACTGCGCAGCAATGCCGATAAGGCTGTTCGGTTAGGAATAAAACTTTTCGACAGCAAAATTGATGTGTACAGTGTGCAAGATGTAGATGCAAACGGAGTGCCGGTGCGCATTTATAGAAGCAGTGGAAAAAATGCACAGCGCGTAATCGTCTATTTTCATGGCGGTGGTTTTGTGTTGTATGGATTAGAGTCGCACGATAGGATATGCAGGCGGTTGTGTAAAATGAACGATTGTGTGGTAGTAGCTGTTGATTACCGGCTTGCGCCTGAGTTTACTTTTCCGGCAGCGCACAACGATGCGTTTACTGCCATAAAATGGGTGATGCTAAATGTAGCACAGTATGGCGGAAACGCTAATGACATAGTAGTAGCAGGCGATAGTGCCGGTGGAAATTTAGCTGCCTGTATGGCGCACCGCTGCAAGCGCGAAGGCATTGCGTTGAAAGCGCAGGTGTTGGTGTATCCGTGGATTGATGGTGCGCTCAGCAATGCATCAATAACTACAAATGGCACAGGCTATATGTTGGAAAAGAAAACAGTTTTTTGGTTTAGGCAGCAATACACTCCGCGTGAGGAAGATCGTTGCCACCCGCATGTTTCGCCTTGTTACGAGTCCGATTTTTCGGGGCTTGCACCTGCATTTATTCTTACGGCACAGTTCGACCCTTTGTTGGATGATGGCTTCAATTATTTTAAACAATTAGAAGGCGGTGGAAGCAAAGTTTTGTATAAAGAATATGAAGGTTTGATTCATTCGTTTTTCAATTTGCCACGCATAGATCCTTTGGCGATGAAGGCGTATAGCGACATTGCAGAATTCCTAAAAACTGTTTAGTGCAATTCGTAACCCATTACTTACATTCACCGCCATGCAAAAAATTTTCTTTCTTTTTCTGCTTCCTTTTTTGGCTGCTTCGTGTGCAAAGTTACCCGTAGAAACCAACGGCTTCAAACACTCTGTATATGATGTGTTGAACGGTCCCGAAGATTTTGTATTAGATACAAGTAGTTTCCCTCGTTTGATAGTTTCGTGCGGAGTAAAACGGAAAAATGATGCAAGCAAAGGCGGCTTTTTCTCCATCTTCTTGAATTCTAAACATGTAGAGCCAATGAAGGTTTTTATGCCCGATTCTATTGCGCTTTTTCCGCATGGAATTGATTTGGTAAAACAGAATGACTCGTTAATACTTTTGGCGGTAAACCATGAATACATTAGTAAAAAGAAAACCAAAAATTCGGTATTGCGTTTTTTATTGAAGCACGATAGACTTTATTTTATTCAGCAAATTGCGCATAGCGAAATGAAGCATCCAAATGCAGTTTGCGGCATGGCAGATGGCAGTTTCTTTTTCAGTAATATGTACACAAGTAATATGCTTTCAAAAGGAAATATTACCTATTGCAAAAATGGCAATTGCAATGCGGTGAGCAGAAAAATTCGTTATGCAAATGGTGTGGCTTTGCACAACAACAAACTGTATGTTGCTTCTACTTTAGAAGATAAAATTTTCAGTTACGCAATTGGCAGTAACGGAATGTTGCAGCACGAAAATGTAGAGGGCGAGTTGAAAGGTGGTGATAATTTACGCATTGTAAACAACAAGTTGTATTGCGCAGCACATTTAAAGCTTTGGGCATTTATTAAGCACTTCAAAAACTTCCGCAAGCACTCGCCTTCTGCTGTGTACGAAAAAGATTTGATAACCGGAAAATCCGAAATTATCTACTTCAATAATGGAAGCGTTATTGATGCTTCATCTACTGCCATTAAGTACAAAAATAAAATTTACATCACTGGTGTGTTTGACCCCGAAGTGGTGGAAATTGAAACAAAGTAGCGCGGCAAAGTAGTTAAGATAAGGATGAGTAGAACGCAGCTATTTCGGGTCATGTTTTCTAATGTCCTTGATCATCAATTGAAGGTTTTTTTTTCCTTCCCATTCATTCTCTTCTATTGTAAATGCCACATCGAAGTTTTCATGTTGAACCAATGCAAACTTATCGGCCATACCAAAGCCAATGCCATTTATGTAATTCCTGTCGCTAACTTTTAGTGATAGTTTTAAATGAGTGTCTTTTAATACTTTGCTATACCCCGAATCAACTTGATTTTTCAAAACAAAAACCGGTTTCATGTTACTAGGGCCAAAGGGTGCTATTCTTTTAATGGTTGAGTAGAATCTGTTGGTAATGTCTATCGGTTGAAGTTCGCAATCAATTTCAATTTCAGGTATTAAATGTTGCTCGGAAATGGTGCGCGCAACTTCATTTTCAAAAGCAATTTTAAAGGCATCGAGGTTTTCTTTGTGCATGGTTAATCCAGCAGCAAATTTATGTCCGCCAAATTGTATCAGATGTTCGCGGCAGGCGTAAATAGCTTCATATAAATCGAAGTGTTTTACGCTGCGTGCGCTGCCGGTAACTTTTCCATCGCTTTCGGTTAAAACAATGGTTGGGCGATAGTAAGTTTCTGTAAGCCGCGAAGCTACAATGCCAATCACTCCTTTGTTCCATGTTTCATTAAACACAACCGATGTTTTTGCATTTTGCATAAACTCATCTTGCTCAATCATGGCAAGAGCTTCGGCAGTAATCTGTTTGTCCAAATCTTTGCGGGTAGCATTCAAATCGTGCAATGTTTCGGCATGTTCATCTACTACATCGGCTTCGCCAATCAGTAGTTTTACGGCATGTTTTGCGTCTTCAATTCTGCCTGCTGCATTAATGCGTGGCCCCAGCACAAACACTACATCTGTGATGTCCATTTTTTTATTGATGCCGGCAATGTTTTTCAGCGATTTTAAACCATGCGAAACCGACTCGCTGTTTAGTAGTTGTAGGCCGTGAAATGCAAGAATTCTATTTTCGCCCGTAATGGGAACAATATCTGATGCAATACTTACACACACTAAATCCAACAAGGCGTAACATTGGCTTAGTGGCAAGCCTTGCTGCATACAAATTGCTTGAATTAGTTTAAAGCCAATGCCGCAGCCGCTTAACTCTTTGTACGGGTAGTTGCAGTCTGTGCGTTTTGGGTCAAGCACGGCAATTGCGGTCGGCAATTCATCGCCTGGCAGGTGGTGGTCGCAAATGATAAAGTCAATATTTTTTGTGGTGGCGTAAGCAACTTTATCATTCGATTTTACACCGCAGTCTAAAGCAATAATCAAGCTGCAAGCTGTTTCATCGGCATAGTCTATGCCGCGTAATGAAACACCGTAACCTTCGGTATATCTGTTTGGGATGTAATAATCAATGTTGGTGTAAATGCTTTTTAAAAAAAGATAAACCGTAGCAACCGATGTGGTGCCGTCCACATCGTAATCGCCATAAATCAAAATTTTCTCTCCCCTTTCAATTGCTTTCAATATTCTATGCACGGCTGCATCCATATCTTTCATCAAAAATGGATTGTGCAGCTTTGCTAAATCGGGGTTGAAAAAATCCTTGGCTTCATCATAAGTGTATATGCCTCGTTGCACCAGCAGTTTCAGCAAAGCCGGATGAATATGTAATGTTTTGCTAAGGGCTTTTACCTTACCTTCATCTGCTTCTATTAAATGCCACCTTTTTTGCATGATGCAAAGCAAATAAAAATGGGGCGAGAATTTGCGACTTGCAGATTTGTTGGTGGACTATTGGTAGTCAGTATCATAACTCCCTAAATCTGCAAGTAATAAATCATTATACATTTGCTGCGCGAAAAAATAAGCAAGCATTGTTTAAACTCTATACTGCCATAAAAAAAGATTTGCGGATTCTGTTGCGCGACAAAGCTGCATTGGCGGTTATTTTTGCTATGCCGGTGTTGCTGGTGGTGGTAATTACAAGTATTCAAAATAGTGCTTATAAACTTGTGAACGACCATTCTATTCCATTGTTGATTTGTAACAGAGATACCGGAACAAGCAGCAAGCAATTGATTACTGCATTAGATAAAATTGGCATGTTCCAAATTGCGAATGCAGATGCTGATTTGAGCGATAGGCAGGTAAGCGATTTGATGCACGAACAAGAGTCGTTAGTTTCAATTGTAATTCCCAATGGGTTTTCTGTGGCAATGTCGGCAAAGGCAAAAAGTATTGCGGCAAAGGCTTTAGAGGAATTTGGTTTGGCTGCTGGTAGCGAAGTTGCTAAAGATTCAGTTTTGCCTGCCCAGCAACCTCTAACTTTGTTTTATAATCCTGTATTGCAAGAGTCTTTTAGATTTTCGGTGGGCGGTGCTTTGCGTAGTGCCCAGCAGTTTACCGAGAATCAAGAAATACTTCAGGCGCTTTACTTTTCATTAAATAGTAAGCAATTGCCCGCTTCGTTGGAAGAAGAAATATTTGGCAATCGCGCTGTGATAAACGAAATACCTGTAGCTAAAGATGGTAGCAGTATTATACCCAATGCAACTCAGCACAATGTGCCTGCATGGACAATTTTTGCTATGTTTTTTATTGTTGTTTCACTTAGTACCAGCATTGTAAAAGAAAAGCTAAGTGGTAGCGCAGTACGGCTAAAAACATTACCTACGAGTTTTTTGATGAATCTACATGCAAAGCAAATTACCTACGTAGTGGTTACTTTGGCGCAAGTGGCAGTTATTTTTTCGTTGGGCATATTTCTTTTTCCACATTTAGGGCTACCTACATTGGTGTTGCCCGCAAATCTTTTTAACCTGTTTATTGTTTCTGTTTTTTGCGGTTGGTGTGCTGTAAGCTATGGCGTGTTGGTGGGGGTTTATGCCAAATCAATGGAGCAGGCAATTGGCTTTGGGGCGGTTTCGGTAGTAATATTAGCAGCCATTGGCGGTATTGTGGTACCGGCTTTTGCACTGGTGCATGGAAGCGTTTTACACATTGTTTTTAAAAGCAGGCTATACCAAAGATGTTATTGCAAGCCTGATACCGTTGCTTGTTATTATATTCGCACTTCAACTTGCGGCAGTTGCAGGATTGAAAAAGCAAAATTTTATTTGATTTAATCGACTTTACAGATGGACAAAGAAGAATTGAAAAAAGAGTTGAAACAACACATTGTGAAGTATTTGAACCTGCTTCATGTTACCCCAGAGCAAATAGAAGACGATATGCCGATGTTTGGCGAAGGTCTTGGCTTAGATTCTATTGACTCTATTGAACTGGTAGTAATGTTGGAGCGCGAGTATGGATTGAAAATTGAAGACCCGAAAGAAGGTAGAAAAATTTTAACGAACATAAATAGCATGGTTGAGTTCATTGAACAAAAACGAACTGAAACTGCACCGCAGGCATGAGTAAAATTGTTGTTACAGGTATTGGTGTCATCACGCCTCTTGGCGCAACAGTTTCAGCTAATCGCACTGCGTTAAAAGAGGGTAGAAGTGCATTCTCTAATCTCGAACTCTTTCCTTCAAAATACGCATCGGTATTGCCTTTTGGCGAAATAAAAATTTCAAACGCTGATTTGAAACAGCAGTTAGGGGTGGTAGAGCCAGGTGTTACACGCACTACACTTTTGGCACTTCACGCATTTCAACAGGCCATTGCCGATAGCAATCTTTCGGCAGCAGATTTGCAATCGTCCGGCACGGCACTGTTGAATGGCAACACAATAGGAGGGATGTGTTTGAGCGATGAACTTTATATGGATGCCAACAAAAACGAAATTGGTTCCGAGTATATTTCATCATACAATCTTGGTTCGGTAAATATGTATATTCAAGAGCGTTACAAAATTGGTGGTGTTATAAATACCTTCAATACGGCTTGATCTTCGGCAGCCAATGCCATTATGTATGGCGCCAGATTATTGAAGAATGGCTTTGCAAAGCGCGCCATCGTGGGTGGTACCGATAGTCTTGCAAAGTTTACAATAAACGGTTTTAACTCACTTAATATTCTTTCTTCAAAACAATGCCGACCATTCGATAAAGATCGTGCGGGGCTTAACCTTGGCGAAGGTGCCGCCTTTTTGATTTTAGAAAAAGAAGAAGATGCTCAAGGCAAAAAACATTATGGCGAAGTAAGTGGTTGGTCCAATACCAATGATGCTTTTCACCCTTCTTCATTATCCGATGATGGCGATGGTCCATACCTTGCCATGCATGAAGCTTTGCGAGTAGCGGGATTAAAACCATCACAGATAGATTACATCAATACGCACGGCACCGGCACCGAAAATAATGACGAAAAAGAGAGTGTAGGCATGGTTCGTTTGTTTGAATCGCCCCCGCCATTTTCTTCCACAAAATCTAATATTGGACACACACTTGGCGCAGCGGGAGCAATAGAAGCAGTATTTTGCTTGCTTAATCTTACTCATCAAGAAATTTACCCAAGTGTAAACTTTGCTACACCCATAGAAACTACGGGATTGACCCCTGTGTTGTCTTATCAAAAAGCTACTTTAAAGCATGTAATGAGCAATTCATTTGGCTTTGGCGGTAATTGTAGCTCGCTCATTTTTTCGGCTTTATAGCTTTTGCAAGTATTGGTTTGGGTGTAATCTGCGAGTGCGAAGGCACGATATTAAGTTTCTTTATAAAAACACTTTATCCAATTCCCTTCTCTTAAATATCTTCGCCCGCATGGAATTGGAAAAAACATATAACCCCGCAGCGGTTGAAGATAAATGGTATCAATTTTGGTTAGATAAAAATTTGTTTCACAGCGAGCCCGATGAGCGCGAGCCGTTTACTATTGTTATTCCACCGCCCAACGTTACAGGTGTTTTGCACATGGGGCACATGCTTAACAATACCATCCAAGATATTTTGATACGCAAAGCACGCATGGAAGGCAAAAATGCCTGTTGGGTGCCCGGAACCGACCATGCCTCTATTGCCACCGAGGCAAAAGTGGTGCAGATGTTGCGCGAAAAGGGCATCAAAAAAAGCGACATTACTCGCGAAGAATTTTTGAAACATGCCTTTGAGTGGAAAGATAAATACGGTGGAATAATTTTAGAGCAATTAAAAAAACTGGGTGCAAGTTGCGATTGGCAACGTACGCGTTTTACAATGGAGCCCGACCTTAGCGATGCCGTTGCCGATAGCTTTATTCATCTTTATAATAAAGGTTATCTCTATCGCGATTTGAAAATGGTGAATTGGGATCCTGCGGCAAAAACCACGCTTAGCAACGAAGAGGTAATGCACGAAGAGCAACAAGCATCG
The DNA here is from genome assembly GCA_964650845.1 of uncultured Chitinophagaceae bacterium. GTDB lineage: Bacteria > Bacteroidota > Bacteroidia > Chitinophagales > LD1 > UBA7692. The sequence continues at coordinate 22,984 of CAZYXR010000007.1, read as the reverse complement.
CTCTATTTTGTAAAGTACAAGTTGAAAGATAGCGATGAGCATTTGGTTGTGGCCACCGTGCGCCCCGAAACTATTATGGGCGATGTGGCTGTGTGTGTAAACCCTAATGACGAACGATATAAAAATCTTGTTGGTAAAACGGTAATTGTGCCTTTGGTAAATCGCGAAGTGCCTGTTATTTCCGATGATTATGTGGACATTGAATTTGGTACAGGAGCTTTAAAAATTACACCCGCGCACGATATTAACGACTATGAAATTGGAAAAAAATTCAACCTGCAGGTTATTGATTGTTTTAATGAAGATGGAACTGTAAGCCAAGTAGCGCAAGTGTTTGTAGGCGAAGATCGTTTTAAAGCACGCAAGCTGGCAGTAAAACAATTAGAAGAAGATGGATTACTACTTAAAACAGAAACGATTACAAATAAGATAGGATTGAGCGAAAGAACACGCGCTGTGGTAGAACCTCGACTTTCTTTACAGTGGTTCGTGCGCATGGAAGAAATTGTAAAGCCCGCGCTCGAAAATGTGATGAATGACAACATTCAATTTTTCCCCGATAGATTTAAAAATCTCTATAAGCATTGGTTAGAAAACTTCCGCGATTGGCCCATCAGCCGCCAGCTATGGTGGGGGCAGCGCATACCTGCTTGGTATGATGAAAATGGTAATTTAGTTGCTGTTGCCAAAACCGAAACTGAAGCACTTGCAAAACTCAAAACGCAAGGCTCTTTGCTTACAGCACAAGATATTCATCAGGATGAAGATGTGGTGGACACTTGGTTTAGCTCGTGGTTGTGGCCCATCAGTGTGTTCGATGGTTTTAAAGATCCAAACAATAAAGACATTCAATATTACTATCCCACTTCGGTGCTGGTTACCGGTTGGGATATTATCTTCTTTTGGGTAGCAAGAATGATTTTTGCAGGCTACGAATTCAAAAATGAAAAGCCTTTCAGCAAAGTATATTTTACCGGCATGGTGCGCGATAAACAGCGCAGAAAAATGAGCAAGAGCCTCGGCAATTCACCCGACACCTTAGAACTATTGGCAAAGTTTGGTGCCGATGGGGTGCGGTTTGGTGTAATGAGTGCTGCTGCTGCGGGCAACGATTTGCTGTATGACGATAAGCAACCCGAACAAGGCAGAAATTTCTGCAACAAAATGTGGAATGCACTTCGCTTGATAAAAGGCTGGGAAGTTACAGATGGCAGCAACGGGCAAAATGAAATAGCCATTCAGTGGTTTGAAACTAAACTGAATGCTACAATAGCAGAACTCGGCAATTCATTCGAGGATTTTCGATTAAGTGAAGCTCTGATGAATCTTTATAAATTGTTGTGGGATGATTTTTGCTCGTGGTATTTGGAACTAATAAAACCGGAATATGGCAAACCAATAGATAGTGCTACTTACAACAAAACGGTAGAGTTCTACGAAAAGTTGATGTTGCTACTGCATCCTTTCATGCCATTTATTACCGAAGAAATATGGCAAACACTAAGCGCAAGAGCCGAAGGCGAAAGTATTTGCGTGGCATCATATCCTCGATCGGGCAATTCAAACAACAATGCTCAAATTTTAAATGAAGCTGAACTTGCATTTGAGGTAATTTCAAACATCCGCGATATACGCACCAAAGCCGGAATGAAAAATGCAACTTCGGCAAAATGCTATTACAGTGGTAATGATGAGGTCAGCTTTGCTTCATTTACCGATAGCATCAGCAAACTTTGCAAATTGGAGGAGTTTGAATCTACCACTCAAGAGTTAAAGCAATTGAAAGGCTTTGTATTAAAAGGATATAAATTTTTTGTGGATACCGGCACCGTAACAGACGCTGCAGCCGAACGCGAAAAAGCATTGAAAGAGTTGGAGTACGCGAAAGGTTTTTTGGCCAGCGTAGAAAAGAAACTTAGCAACGAAAAATTTGTTGCTTCTGCACCTGCAAATGTGTTAGACAACGAAAAGAAAAAGCGCGATGACACTTTGCAAAAAATTAAAATGTTGGAAGAAAGTTTGAGATAAAACTGCGCTGAAATTTTTTGTGCAATATGCATTATCGTGCAAACTGAGTTAGAACGAAAATATCAAGTTGAATATGAAAACTGATAGCCTGAAGAATACTTTTTTACTGCCTTTATTATTACTTTTTAATATAGTTGCATTTGCTTCAAACGAAAATGCGCGCGCTTTAATACACGCGCTTAGTTACATAGAGGGCGATTATGGCAATGCAGTAAAAGACGGTAAAATAATTAGTGAAGTTGAGTACGAAGAAATGCATGAGTTTGCCGAAAACATCATTGCGTTTTATGCCGATTTTTCGGCTTCCCTATCGAGCGAAGATACGCTGCTATATGGCGCAAAAGTGCGGGCTTTACATCGCGATATTGACCAAAAGAAAGATGCAGAGCAAGTTTCGGTTACGGCTTCTTTTTTAAAAAAGGAATTTATTAGAATTAGTAAGGTTGCTACTGCGCCAACGGTGTATCCCAATATTTTAAACGGAGCAAAAGTGTATGCGGCAGATTGTGCAAAATGCCATGGCGCAACAGGTTTTGGTGATGGCGCAGAAGGAGTAGAGTTGAATCCACTGCCGCGTAATTTTCATGAAGAAGAACGCATGGAAGAGCTAAGCCCTTTTGCAGTTTTTAATACTGTTCGGTTGGGCATTCAAGGCACCGGAATGAAGGCATTTCCAACACTTAGCGATGCTGAGGTTTGGGATGTGGCGTTTTATATTTTGTCGCTTCGCCATAGCACAAAAAGCACCGATGGGGAATCAATAGCAACTATTCCACTTGCCGAAATTGCTTCTTTAAATGAAGAAGAACTTGAAGAGAAGTACGAACTTTCTGAAACCGCAATTGCAGCCCTTAGATTGCAGCAACCAGCCCAAGCAAACAACACGTTTTTGAACATTGCTTTAAAGCATTTAGACGAAGCATTGGCAGCATATAAAAATGCCGATTATAAAAAGGCTCAGGCATTGGCAGCAACAGCTTATTTAGAAGGTGTTGAAGCTGTGGAAGTTCCGTTGAAATCTGTAAACCCAAGTCTTGCCGAAAGGTTGGAGCGGGAAATGATGCAGGTGCGCATTTTGGTAAAAAATCAAGCAGAAGAAGCAATGGTTGAACTTGCTGTGCAAACTGCAAAGAAATCAATAGCAGATGCAGCCAAAGAATTGGAGAGTAAACAGTATTCTTTCTTAATGGCTTTTTGGATGACCTTGGCAATTTTGCTGCGCGAAGGTTTGGAGGCGTTCTTGGTTATCATGACAATCTTAGCGGTGTTGGGCAAGGCAGGTTTGCATCATCAAAAAAAGTTTATCCATGCCGGATGGGTTGTTGCTATTTTAATTGGTTTTGGTTTATGGTTTTTAAGCGAAAAATTATTGACTGTTGGCTTTGCCAATATTGAAATCTTGGAGGGTGTTATTTCTTTCACAGCGGTTGCTATGTTGTTGTATATTGGGTTTTGGCTTCATGGTAAATCGAATGCCGAAAGTTGGAAGAAATATGTAGAAGGTTTAGTAAAATCAGCAGCCAGCAATAGTAGCGCATTGGGCTTGGCAGGTGTAGCATTCTTTGTTGTGTTTCGCGAGGTTTTCGAAAGCGTGTTGTTTCTTTCGGCATTGAATATGGAAAGCAAAGGAACGCAGTCGCTGGCATTGGGAGTGGGTTTTGTGGTTGCTTTTTTATTGGTAATGGTATTTGCTGTTATTACATTGAAGTTTTCGGCTAAACTGCCCATTCAGAAGTTGTTTAAAATCTCATCAATAATGATGGGTATATTGGCTGTAGTGCTTGCCGGAAAAGGTACAAGGGCTTTTCAAGAAACAGGATTGTTGGATGTTCATTATTTGCAATTTCCAGAGGTGGAGTTGCTCGGCATTTTTCCAACGGTAGAAACGCTATCGGCTCAGCTAATCATTGCGGTGATGGTAATTGCGCTTATGAAGTTTGCTTCTAAAAAGTAAACAACTTTTTACTTGGTAAAATAATCAACAGTAAGTTTCAATCCATCTTTGAAACTGAATTTTGGCTCGTAGCCTAAGAGTTTTTGTGCTTTTGAAATATCTGCCAATGAATGCTGAATGTCGCCTTGACGCGGTTCGCGGTAGGTAGGTTGATGGTTCGAGTTCAAAAGTTTTTGAATGGAAAAGAATAAAGTGTTTACCGAAAAACTTTCGCTAAATGCTATGTTGAATACCTCTGCATTGGCTTCGTTGCTACTAAAAAACGCCTTGATGTTTGCTTGCACTGCATTTTCAACAAATGTGAAATCGCGAGTTTGTTCGCCATTTCCATTGATGAACACCGCTTTGTTATTTAATATGCCATCAACAAAAAGTGGAATTACCGCAGCATATTGACCATTGGGGTCTTGCCGTGGACCAAAAATGTTGAAGTAGCGCAAGCCAACTACCGGCAACGCATAGTTTGTGTGAAAAACCTTTGCATACAACTCATTTGTGTATTTACTTACTGCATAAGGCGAAAGCGGGCTGCCAATACGTTGTTCAATTTTGGGCAAGTTGGGTTCATCGCCATACACGCTCGAAGATGAGGCATACACAAATTTCTTTACACCTGCATCGCGTGCAGCAATTAGCATATTCAAAAAGCCATCTACATTATTCCAATGCGTATCTTGCGGATTGGCTACCGAGCGTGGCACAGAGCCAAGTGCAGCCTGATGTGTAACAAAATCAATTCCGGTAACAGCTTTTTCGCACGTGGCTTTATCGGTAATGCTGCCATCAATAAATTCATAAGCAGGGTTAGATAAAAACAAATCAATATTCTCTTTACGGCCGGTTAGCAAATTGTCGAGTACACGCACTTTTTTTGCTCCGAATTTTAGCAGATATTCTACAATGTGTGAGCCTATAAAGCCCGCACCTCCTGTTATCAAAAATGAATATTCCGAAAGTGGTTTGTTGTGATATGGCGTTTGATAAAGCATAAGTGGCTGCAAATAAAATTATCTGAATGAAATAATTACTAATTGAGCTTGTTTATTGTTTGCGCCAAACCAATAATCTGTTCCTGCGTGTTAAAGCTGTGAATGCAAATTCTGATTCTTTCTTTTCCGGCAGGTACTGTTGGTGGTAAAATTGCTCGCACATCAAAACCCATGTTTTGAATCTTGTTAGCCATTGTTTTTATCTCTCCGTTGCCTTGTTTTACCAAGCATTGTATTGGGCTATGGCTTTCTATCAACTCAAATAGGTTGTGGTTTAAAAACTGTTGTTTAAACAGTGCAATATTATCAGACAACTGCTTGCGTTCTGCTGATGCATTGGGTAGATAATCGTATGCAACTTTTATTGCTGCTAAGGAATGAAATGGAAGTGCAGTGCTGAAAATAAATGGGCGGCAATAGTTTATCAAAAACTCTTTTGTTGCGCTGTTGCAAAGCACAACGGCACCGTGTGCGCCCAGTGCTTTGCCAAAAGTGTGTATGCGGATAAATACATGCTGATGTGAGTTTTCTGATTGTGCTTTGCCTTCTCCATTTTTTCCAATTATGCCATTGCTGTGCGCTTCATCTATAATAACTGCCGCATCATATTTTTGCGCCAGTGCCATTATTGTGTTTAATGGTGCTTCATCGCCATCCATCGAGTACAATGCTTCAATGGCAATAAATTTCAAACCAATTGATTGCTTTAGTTTCTGTTCTAAATCATTTACATCGTTATGTTTGAAAGGCTCTTTGTTGGCTTTGCTTAGCCGCATTCCATCGTGCATACTTGCGTGTACCAATTCGTCATAAAATATGGTTGCGCCTTTGTAAGGTATAGATGATAAAACACCTAAGTTTGCGTCATAACCCGAGTTGAACAGTAAAGCACAATCGGCATTGTGGAATGCTGCAAGCTGGCTTTCCAACGCTTGAAAATATTCATTGTTACCCGATAGCAATCGCGAACCGGTAGAGCCATTTTTTAACTGCGATTTATATCGCGCAATTTCTAATGCTGTTTTTTCAAATAGGTCAGTGTTTCTTGCAAAACCCAAGTAGTCGTTTGAAAAAAAATCTATCAAACCACTTTGCACCTTCAATGTGCGGAAGTTATCGGCTTGTTTGCGTTCGTTATTTTTGTTGAGGATGTATTGATATATAGAAGCACTCATTGGCAGAAGAATTTTCTTACACAAGTTCTTCGTGCTCTACTTTAAATGATGCTCTTGGTTTCAAACCCAATTTTTCAAACATTGCTTTGTCGGCATTAAACTCTGGATTGGGTGTTGTTAAAAGTTTTTCGCCCGCAAAGATGGAGTTTGCACCGGCCATAAAGCACAATGCCTGCTGTTCTACATTCATTTCATTTCTTCCGGCACTCAACCGTACCATTGCTTTTGGCATTAATATTCTTGCAGTAGCAATCATGCGCACCATTTCCCAAATATCTACTTTTTGGCTGCCTGCCAGTGGCGTTCCTTCTACGGCTACTAATGCGTTCACTGGTACACTTTCCGGATGTTTTTCGCGGGTAGCAAGTGTGTGTAGCAGTTTTACTCTGTCTTCGTCTGCTTCGCCCAAGCCAATTATTCCACCACAACAAACGCTGATACCTGCTTTTTCTACGTTATCTAATGTTTGCAGGCGGTCTTTGTAAGTACGTGTTGTAATTACTTTATCGTAGTGTGCTTCTCCGGTGTCTAAGTTGTGATTGTAGGCATACAAACCTGCTTCTTTTAAACGCTGGGCTTGCTGTTCGTTCAACATTCCAAGTGTGCAGCAAACTTCTAAGCCAAGTGCATTCACCCCTTTTACCATGTCAATCACTTTGTCAAAATCCGAATTGTCTTTTACATTGCGCCATGCAGCACCCATGCAAAAGCGCGTACTGCCGTTTACTTTTGCTGTTAATGCTTTTTCAACTACGTCTTCGTATTGCATCAACTTGTGTGCATTTATACCGGTGTCGTATCGCGATGCTTGTGGGCAATATGCGCAGTCCTCTGAGCAGCCTCCGGTTTTTACCGAAAGCAATGTGCAAACTTGCACCTCGCCAGTAGCTTGATATTGATGGTGTATGGTTGCTGCACGAAACATTAACTCCATTACCGGGCTGTGATAAATTTCACTTACTTCTCCTATTGTCCAATTGTTCTTTATCATTTTGATATACTTTTTTTGACTGTGCGAAAGTAACAGCTATAAAATACTTTTCGCCACCGTTTGTTTAGAAATGGAAGATAACATTGTTAAGCATCATCTTGGCATTACTCGGCAATTATCAAGTAGTAATTTTTTTTGCCTTTTTGAACCACAAGGTATTTTCCGTTCAGCAAATTTTCTGTCGCGAGCTTTGTGTCTAATGTTACTTTTTCTTTGTTTATTGATACTGCATTTTCTTGTAGGCTTCTGCGCGCTTCGCCCTTTGATGAAAATACTTTGGTCGTTTCGCCAAGCAATGTTACCATATCATTTTCGTTTACATCATTCTTTGAAACGGTAAACGAAGGAACGCCTTCAAATACATCTAAAATTTCCGATTCGCTTAGATTCTTTAGTGCCTCGGAGGTGCTTTTGCCAAATAAAATTTCCGAAGCCTCTTTTGCGCGCTCTAAATCTGCTGCGCTGTGCACGCGCTCGGTTACTTCGTCTGCTATGGCGCGTTGCAAAATTCGCAGATGCGGCTCGGCTGCATGTTGCGCTTCCAATGCTTCAATTTCGGCTCTGTTTTTTAACGAAAAAATGCGGATGATTGCTGGAGCATCGGCATCTGCAACATTCAATAGGAATTGGTAAAACTTGTAAGGCGATGTTTTTTTAGGGTCTAACCAAACATTTCCCGAAGCACTTTTGCCAAATTTTGTTCCATCGGCTTTTTTTAGCAGTTGGGTGGTAAGTGCAAATGCTTCGCCACCCGCTTTTTTACGAATCAGTTCTGTTCCGGTAACAATGTTTCCCCATTGGTCGCTACCACCCATTTGCAATTTCACACCGTGATTTTTCCATAAATGGTAAAAGTCGTAACCCTGCACCAGTTGATATGAAAATTCAGTGAAGCTCATTCCGTTTTCGAGTCGGTTTTGCACACTATCTTTCGACATCATATAGTTTACGGTTATAAATTTTCCTACATCGCGGATGAAATCAAGAAAGGTGAAGTCTTTGAACCAATCATAGTTATTTACAATAACGGCCGGATTGCTACCGCTAAAATTCAAGAATTTCTCAAGTTGTTTTTTTTGGCAATCAAGATTGTGTCGCAGTACTTCTTCCGATAAAAAATTGCGCTCATCGCTTTTGCCGCTCGGGTCGCCCACCATACCTGTTGCGCCACCTACCAATGCAATTGGTTGATGTCCGCAAAGTTGAAAACGCATCAAAGTCATTATTTGCACCATGTTGCCCACACCCAGCGAATCGGCAGTTGGGTCAAAGCCGATGTAGCCTTTTACCTTTTCTTTATTCAATAGTTCTTCTGTGCCGGGTACCATATCTTGCAACAAACCACGCCACTTCAGTTCCTCAATAAAATTTTCCATAGCCGCAAAGATGAAAGGATTTGTGATTTTAACGACAGCGAATTACAATCATGCTTTCTTTATAGCTGTACCATTTAATGATGGGTAGATTGATGGATGTATCACATAACTTAACTTATGATTAAGCCAATTGATGTTTTATTTGTCTGCCGAAAAATTATGAACCGAACAAAAATTGCCTTTCTATTTATATGCTGCAGTTTTGTAGCCAATGTTTTGTGTGCTCAAGAAAAACCAAAGTCGTACAATGACGATGAATCGGAATTGCTGTTGAAAAATGTGGCAGCAAAGTATGGAGCGTATAAAAACATTAAAGCCGATTTTCAATTGCTTGCAATTCAGCCCAAAGTAAAACCCACCGATAACGAAGCAAAACTGACCGATACTATTAAAGGAACCATAACTCTTGCAGGCGAGAAATTCCGAATCAGTATGAAAGGGCAGGAAATTTTTTGTGATGGCAAAAATCTTTGGACCTATTCACCTGCCGATAAAGAAGTTCAAATTTCGCTATTTGAAGAAACGGATGAAGTATTTTCACCTTCAAAGATATTTTCATTTTATCGCGATGGCTACTCTCACCAAATGCGCGAACGCAAAACTTTTGCTGGAAAAAAAGTTGCCGTAGTTGAGCTTAGTCCTATAAATAAGAAAGTATCTTATTTTAAAATAGATGCTGGTTTTGATGCTGTAACTTTTAACTTGCTCGAAGCAAAAGTGTATTCAAAGAACGGTGCCCGATATGTTTACCAAATATTAAAGGAAAAAATAAACCAAGAGGTAATTACCGATTTTTTTACTTTCGATTCGAAGAAATTTCCGGGGGTGCATGTGGAAGATTTAAGGTAAGTTTTGATGTTATTGGAAAATTTTCACGCTAACATTTGCTTTACTTCATCCAAATACTATCTTTGCAGCCCTTTTTAAATAAAACAGAGGAAAAAAACAACACAGTATGGGTCACAAAACCAGTCCTGTAGCCAATCGGTTAGGAATTGTTCGCGGATGGGACAGCAATTGGTATGCAGGAAAAGATGCGTCTTTAAAACTTATTGAAGACGAAAAAATTAGAGCATACCTAAGAGCGCGTATCAACAAAGGCGGAGTTTCTAAAGTAACTATTGAGCGCACATTGAATCGCGTAACTATTACCGTTCACACTTCTCGTCCGGGTATCATCATCGGTCGTGGAGGTAATGAAGTTGATAGAATTAAAGAAGAAATTAAAAAATTGACCGGAAGAGATGTTCAAATTAATATCTCTGAAATTCGCAGACCAGAAACTGATGCTGCTATTGTAGGCGAAACAATCGCAAAGCAATTAGAAGCGCGTATCAATTACAGAAGAGCCGTTAAGTTGGCAATTGCTTCTGCTATGCGCATGGGTGCCGAAGGTATAAAAGTGCGTGTAAGCGGTCGTATTGGTGGTGCAGAGATTGCCCGTAGCGAAGAGTACAAACAAGGACGTGTGCCTTTGCATACTTGGAGAGCGGATATTGATTACGTTCTTTCTGAAGCTTTAACCGTTTATGGTAAATTAGGAATTAAAGTATGGATTTGCCGTGGCGAAGTTTATGGCAAAAGAGATTTGTCGTTAGCTGCTGCTGCAAACAACGTAAACACCGGTAGCAACAACAGCGAAGGTGGTGGGCAAGAACGCAGACAACCGCGCAGAGGTGGTGCTGGAGGTGGAAATCGCACACGCGAAAACCGCGATAGAAAATAAATTTTAGAAAAAGAATAATTCGATAGTCATGTTATTACCTAAAAGGACGAAATTCCGCAAAACCCAGAAGGGACGCAATAAAGGTGTTGCATCGCGCGGTTTTTCAATTGCATTTGGAACCTACGCTTTAAAAAGTATGGATTCTTGCAAAATCACAAATCGCCAATTGGAAGCAGCTCGTATTGCTGTTACAAGGTTTATGAAGCGTGAAGGAAAAGTTTGGATTCGTATTTTTCCTGATAAAGTTATTACTCGTAAACCAGCCGAAGTTAGGATGGGTAAAGGTAAAGGTAATCCAGAAGGATGGTGCGCTATCGTAAAACCTGGAACAATTTTGTTTGAATGCGATGGAGTTCCACGCGATGTGGCTGTAGAAGCTATGCGTTTGGCAGCACAAAAATTGCCGGTTTTAACTAAATTCATTACAGCACACGATGCAGTTGAAATGACTGCTGCTGCAAAATAATTGACTAACGAGCCTAAGTTTAATACAATGGGAACTAATAAAAAATTAAGCCAAAAAGATGTTCAGCAATTAGTTACTGAAGATTTGGCGGTAAAAGTAACTGAAGATAAAGCTGCATTGCAACGTCTTGAGTTTACACATGCAATTACAACTTTAGACAATCCTGCTTCTATTCGCGCTAAACGTAGAAATGTGGCAAGATTGCTTACAGAATTAAATAAACGTAAAACAGCGAAGGCATAATCATGGAACGCAATCTCAGAAAAGAACGTGTAGGACTTGTTACCAGCGACAAAATGGACAAAACCATTACTGTTGCTATTGAGCGTAAAGTAAAGCATCCTATTTATGGAAAGTTCATCAAGCAAACTAAGAAGTTCAAAGCCCATGATGAAAAAAATGATGCTAAATCGGGCGATACTGTGCGCATTATGGAAACCCGTCCATTAAGCAAAACTAAACGCTGGAGATTGGTTGAAGTGGTTGAGCGTGCTAAATAATTTTCGAATAAGAGGTAAGAAATAATAAATTAATACGAAATGTTACAGCAGGAAAGTAGGGCACAAGTTGCCGACAACAGTGGAGCAAAAGAAGTGCTTGTAATCCGTGTTCTTGGCGGTTCTAAAAGACGTTACGCCAGCATTGGAGATAAGGTTGTTGTTACTGTTAAAAAAGCATTGCCTACCGGTGGTGTAAAAAAAGGCTCAAAGAGCAAAGCAGTTGTAGTACGCAGCAGCAAACACATTCGCAGAAAAGATGGTTCATATATTCGTTTTGACGACAATGCGGTTGTGTTGTTGAACAACCAAGACGAACCACGCGGAACACGTATTTTTGGACCAGTGGCTCGCGAATTGCGTGATAAACAGTTCATGAAAATTATTTCATTGGCTCCTGAAGTACTATAAACCTCAACAGAATTAAAAGAGAAAGTCATGGCTAAATTACATGTAAAAAAGGGAGACACGGTTCAGGTTATCACTGGTGATGATAAAGGCAAGCAAGGTCGCATTACCGAGATTGACAAAGCAAAAAACCGTATTTTTATTGAAGGCATAAACCTTCAAACCAAGCACAGCAAACCAAGTGCACAGCATCCAAATGGAGGTATTGTAAAGAGCGAAGGCTCTGTTCACATTTCTAATGTGGCATTGTTGAGCGATGGAAAACCTACCAGAGTAGGCCGCAGAGAAGAGAAAGGTAAAACTGTTCGCTTCAGCAAAAAAACTGATAAAACATTAGACTAAACAAAAGAAAAGATATAAGCAATGGCTCGTTATACAGGACCAAAAACAAAGATTGCACGCAAATTTGGTGATGCTATTTTTGGCGAAGACAAAAATTTTGACAAGCGTAGCTACCCTCCAGGGCAGCACGGGCTTTCAAAAAAGCGTAAGCAAAAAAGTGAGTATGCTGTTCAATTGGCTGAAAAGCAAAAAGCAAAATACACCTACGGTTTGTTGGAGCGTCAGTTCCGCAATTTGTTCGAGAAAGCTTCTCGTAAAAAAGGTGTAAAAGGTGAAAACCTTTTGAAAATGTTAGAAGGTCGCTTGGATAACACAGTTTACCGTTTAGGATTTGCTGTAACACGTATGCAAGCGCGCCAATTGGTGTCGCATAAACACGTTACTGTAAATGGCGATGTTGTAAATATACCTTCTTACACTTTGCGCCCTGGCGATAAAGTTGCCTTGCGCGAGAAAAGTAAAAACTTAGATGTTGTTCAACATGCTTTAACTGGACGTTCAAAAAAATTCAACTGGTTGGTATTAGATGAATCATCAGTTGAAGGTACTTTCCTTGATTTTCCTGAGCGCGATCAAATTCCAGAAAACATCAATGAACAATTGATTGTAGAGTTGTACTCTAAATAATCATGTAGCACATTATATCAAAGCCGCTTGCAAAAGCGGCTTTTTTTATGCTCGAAAGTAGATGAATTTTACATAAATCGACTTTCGAGATACGTCAAATTATTCCTTTTTTGATAATGGTAGCCAGTTTGAATTTCCTATTTTAATTCCAGATGTTTTGCACACAAACTCTGTAACATTTCAGTCCAATTTCACAGCTTTAGCTGTTTACGAAGTGTAGAATGTTTTCTTTCAATTCTTCGGCCTTTTCAAGCATTGGCAGATGTCCGCATTTGTCAAACTCAACCAACTTGCTGCTTTTTATATCACGATGGAATCTTGCTGCATGTTCAAATGGCACTATGGCATCTTGTTTGCCCCATACAATTAGCGTTGGGCATTTTACATCCTTTATCCATGCTGTATCAGGAAAATCGGTAGATGTGCCTAATGCAAGTATTGCTGCAATGTTTCCTTCTCTGTTCCATATCATATTTGTTTGGTGTACAGATTCGCTTTTTACCATAGTATCATCGTACCAGCATTTTAGGGCTGTGCGCTTACTTACAAATTCTGGTATTCCTCTGCTCAGTAGCTTTGCAGTAAGTGGGTTTTTTACAATGCCTACGGCATTGCTTGCAACTTTTTCTAAATCGTAACCCGCGCTGGCACATAGAATAAGTTTCTTTACTTTTTCTGGATGGTCGTGTGTTGCAATCCACGATACCATTCCTCCCATAGAGTTGCCCATTAAATAAAATGAATCCAATTGCAATTCATTTACTATGAAGTTGGTATAATCGCGATACATGTCTATTGCCGATTCGCCTTCATTTAGATGTGGCAAATCGCTTAACCCAAAACCCGGCAAATCCACGCGTATTACTCTAAAATCGGTTTTTAGCATTTCTGCAATTTTGCTAAAGTTGCGATGAGAGCCACTAAAGCCATGAATCATTACAAAGGGAACCCCTTGCCCTTCATCAATATAATGAACTTCGCCTCCACGCCATTCAACAAATTTTGATTCGGGTAAGCGAATGGCTTTTTTTACTTCTTCTTTTGGAAGTATGGCCGATGGGCGAAACCAGATTGCAGCAAAACTTACTACTATCAATAAAGTTAATGCCGAGAATACCAACAGCAATTTTTTCATGCTGCGAAAAACGAAAATTTTGATTACAAATGAATGGTTTTTAGCAGCGAACGGTTTGCAACTTTTGTTATTCAAAAAACGTAAGTGATTTCATTAAGTTGAAATAATGAAGTTTGTAAATTTATCTATTGCTATGTTCTTGCTTAGTATGATGTTTTTTTCTGGTTGTAAAAAGAATGAAGCACCTTACGAGATATATTTTTTTACTTCCAATAGAAGTTTGCCAGCACTATATGCTACTCAAAACGATAAGTTGATAACTCCGGTTCAGGTGCGCAAGACTTTAGGCTATGTGTCTGATACTTCAACCAACAAACTGATAACTTACGAAAAAATAATTCGCATAGATGCGGTGGATGCGCTTGGCCAAGTGGTGGCAACTACCAAGCTTGATTTAAAAGATGATGGAAGTTTTATTTCTACTGGTGGAGGTTATCTTCATTATGAGATAAAAATTATTGAGAACCGTAAGTTGGTGATTGACTACATCAAACAATTGTAGAGCATCATAACTAATGTGAAAAGCTTTTTTGCAAAAAATATTTCCACTTCTTTCGCGGCCGCGTAACCAAAATATGGTAAGCACGTACAAAGAATTACCCATGAAAACTACTAAATCCCTAATGCTGGCAATTGCCGCTTCTACTATGCTGTTTACTTCGTGTAGCAAGCAAATCGAAACCCCGTTTCAAGTTTATTTTTTATCAACCCAAAGCGACTTTCCTTTAGAAACAAGGGTTATAAGCAATTCAAATTACATTGGTGATGTGCAACGCATTAGTGTGGAGCAAGCCTCAATGTTATCGGAAATTCCTCCAGGTTTAAAAACTACACAAACAAAGATAACTGTAAAAAC
>CAZYXR010000007.1:546-8393 GCA_964650845.1 uncultured Chitinophagaceae bacterium | reverse complement strand
TTTCGCTATTGCCGGATGGTACATTCAAAAAAGTGAATAGCACAGGTTTGATGAACTACGAAATTCAAACCATTGATAAGTTCAAGTTTGCCATTTTGTACAAAAAAGTGCAATAGTTTCTGCCAAAAACAATATTGTTAATTAGTATTCGTGTAACAATTTGTCAGTTACAGAATGTAGCACAATATTTGATTAACAGAAAGCAAAGTTAAATTATGATTTGGATAATAATGTTGGTAGCCATGGGAGCAAGTGCTCTTGTTTCATGGCGATTGAAAAGTAAGTTTGAAGAGTATTCGCAAGTGTCATTTAAAGGCAGTTTGACGGGTGCCGAAATTGCCGCAAAGATGCTGCGCGAAAGTGGTGTTGGCGATGTGAAAATTACTTGTGTAGATGGTAAGCTTACCGACCACTACAATCCTACCGATAAAACTGTGAATCTTTCTACCGATGTTTATCATGGTAGAAGTGTAGCTGCCGCAGCGGTGGCCGCACACGAGTGTGGACATGCGGTGCAACATGCACGCGCTTATGCTTGGTTAGGTATGCGCAGTATGCTGGTTCCGGCAGTTAGTTTTGCATCAAGATATATGCAATGGATATTGCTTGCAGGTGTTTTGACGGTTACAATGTTTCCATATTTATTGCTTGCCGGTATTGTATTGTTTGCATTAACTACATTGTTTTCATTCATCACATTGCCTGTAGAGTTTGATGCTTCAAAACGTGCTTTAGTATGGTTAGAGTCGTCTGGTATGACAACCGCACAAGAACATGATATGGCTTATGATGCATTGAAATGGGCCGCAATGACTTATGTTGTTGCTGCAATATCATCTTTGGCAACTTTACTTTATTATGTTTCTATCTTTATGAGAAGAAGATAATAGTTACGGTAGCCTACAATGTATTACAGACCTTCTTCCGAAAATCAAATTAGCTTAGGTGATGCGCTATCAACGCTTGTAAAAGATTTGAAGTTGAAGCCGCGCATGGACGAACTTAAAGTTAGGCAATTGTGGAATGAATTGATGGGTAAGCCTATTTCGAACCACACTAAGTCGCTGCATTTAAAGGGAACTAAGTTGTACATCAATGTAGATTCGGCAGCATTAAAACAAGAGTTGTATTACAGCAGAAACAAAATAAAAGAACTACTTAATAAAGAAATGAATGAGGTAATCATTCACGAAGTTTTAGTGTATTAGTAAATGCGGCTGTGTAAATTGTGTCATCTTCGCTTTACAGTTTATTTCTGAGCAAAACAAGCGCGTCATTACTGAGCGTAGCTTGCGAAGTGAAGTAGTCTAAAACAAAAATGTGTGTAACTACAATGAAGTTTTTGTTACAGATGAAAGTAGCCTTTTATTAAGTTGTAACAAATTGCTTTTAAAAAGTAAAGCCGATTTGCAAGGTATAAGTGCGATAGTTTTTAAAGCTGCGCACCACATAATCGCGGTCTTTTTGGTAATGGCGATTTTGATTGTTTATCTGCTCCAACGTGCCATTCGGATTGCTTGAACTATTCACTTCTGCAGCATCATTAGCCGTTAGTTGATTTTGGTAGAAAATGGTTGGTTTTGCTATCAAGTCGCTTAATGTTAAGCGGATAACGCCTCTATCTTCCCAAAATTTTTGACTTAGTTGTAAATCTAACAGCGGGCGGAAATGCTCGTACCAAGCAGGGTTGCCGGTAATGCCGGTAACGCTCAATCTTTCGCCTACCTGATTGTAAAGAATGGTTGCGCCAAAACCAATTTTGGGATGTTGATAGCCTAAGCCAAGGTTAATGGTGTATGGCGATTGCCCCATCATTGGGCGTTTTAATTCATCGGCAGCAAGGTTTTTTACATTACTTAAATCTACCCTACTGTATATGTATGAAAGATTTGCTGTGAAGGTAACATCCTCTAATTTTTTTGTAATGAAGTCGAGGTTTTTGCGCACTTCTAATTCCACACCCACCAAGTTGGCTTTTGTAGCATTAGAGTAGGCGTAAATATCCACACCTCCGCCTGATTGAGCAGCCAGCTCAATGGTGTTTTGAAAACGTTTGTAAAACACACTTGCATTTATTGCCTGCCCTTTTCCTAAAAACCACTCATAACGTAAATCGGCATTATGTATAAAAGTTTGAAGCAAATTTGGATTGCCTACCAATTCGTATTCGGTTACAAAATCGTAGTATCTGAAAGGTGCACATTCTCTAAATTCAGGTCGGCTCATGCTTTGTGAATATGAGGCGCGAAAGTTCATTGCATCATTCAATTTAAAAATGAAATTGATAGAAGGTAGCAGTGGGAATTTTGTAGAAATTTTACCTGCTGTATTGGCAGTATACACGCCAGAGTAGTAGCTCTTTTTATATGTAGTATCTACATAATTTCCAATAAAAGAGGGTTGAAAATTTTCGTCTAAAACTACATTGCCATTAGCATCGCGCACCAAGTCCACATTTATTTTGTTTGCCGATGTAAGGTTTTGTGTAAAATATTCAAACCTGAATCCCCACACCATTTTAAACCAGGTGCTCATAGTGTTTTCCATCATGGCAAAAGCTGCATAAGTATTTGAAACTGCACGGTATTGGTCTTGAGGAAAAGCTACTTGTTCAAACCTTAATGAGCCATTTTCAAAACCTTGTGGATTGATGATGTTTTCAATAGGTAATGATAGAACAGAGTCGTTCAAATACACTTTGCGCATAAACAAATTGCGCGCCTCAAAATTTCTGCTTCTGTTTTGAAAAAAGGCACCAACTTTTACATTTTGTTTTGCTCCATTTATACGGAATGGAACTGCTACTTCGGCACCTGCATTGTAAGTAGTTTCTTTGAGTTTACTGTGAAACATTGCACCATATTTTGGGTCGCTTCCGGTTGCCGGTAGGTTAAGTAAATACGGAGCTGATTCGTCTGCGCTCATACTTTTTTCATACGAATATCTTCTTGTGGCAGGTTGGTCTCTATCCATTAAAATCACTCCGCCATTCCAACGAAATTTTACATCGCTTGCGCCAATAGAATGGTCGCCCAATAGATTTGATGAAAACACCCTTGCACTGGTAAATTCTAAATTGGTGCGTTTTATGTTTCTGTGGCTGAATGTGCTTGAACCATCGCGCATTACAGTATTGTCGTCAGAATTGATGGTGTAAACATTTTTCCATGAAATGCGATGTCTGTTTTTTATCACCGCACTAATGTTTGCAAGTGCTGCGGCAGTAACCGAGTTGTTGTACGTTTTATCGTTGAAATCGAGATATGGCGAGCCGTCTCCGTCAATTCTGTCGCGTGTGCCTTCGGTATAGCGTAAGGTATTAGAGTAGGTAAGCGCTACAATTCCTCCTAATTGAAAATCTTTTTTACGCAATGCGTAACCGCCACTCATTTGCAAGCTATGCCCCGGATATGCAATGTTTTGCTTATTGGTTTGCCAACTGTTTTTTGATAGTTTTTTGCCGTAGGCATTTTTTGTGCTGTCGGTAGTTTTGTATTGAAAGTCTAAAACTGAAGGAAAATCTTCGGGCAAGGTTCTGTTTGATTTATCAAACCCGAGCCAATCGGTTTTGCTACCGGTGTAGTTGTAATAAGGTTTAAATGTAGTTTGCTCGGTAAAACTGATACCATAGTTGATGTTGAAGAAACTTTTTTCGGGAATATCGCGCGTGTTTAATTGTATCAATCCACCCGACCATTCGCTGGGCAAATCGGGCTGTCCGGTTTTCATTATCAATATATTATCAAGCACGTTTGCCGGAAAAATATCAAACGCGAAAGACTTGCGGTCTGGCTCGGTACTTGGTAGTATGGCGCTATTTAGCATTGCCATATTGTATCTATCTGCTAAACCGCGAATAACTGCAAATTTGCCATCTTGAATGGTAGCTCCGCTAACTCTTCGCAGGGCATCGCTACTGCTGCGGTCGGGGCTGCGTTTTATATCCTCGCTCGAAATACCACTTTGAATAACAGTGCTGTTTTTTTGCATAATGTATATGGCACTTTGTGTTTCGCGTCTTGCTTCGGCTACCACCACAATCTCATTAAGGTTGGTGGTTTCTTCCTGCATGGCAATATTCAATGATGCAATTTTGCCATCAACCACTTTTATTCCTTTAAAAGTATTTTGCTGATAGCCCATGTATTTTACCACTACATTGTGTGTTCCTTCGGCTACATTGCCTATAACGAAGTTGCCGTCTATATCGCTTACTGCACCAATTGGCGGATTGCTGTTTTCTATTACCACCGCTACGCCAATCAAAGTTTCGCCCGATTTGCTGTCTACTATTTTTCCCGAAACAGTACCTTTTTGTGCCAATACTGTTGTGTTGAATGAAACTAAAGCTAATAGTGTAAAAATGAAGCCTTTCATTTGCCGTTTTATTTGTGAGCGCGAAAGTAGTTTGGCAATAAAACGGCATTGTAACCCTAAAGTTAAGTGAAGGTTAAGGATGCAGAAATTGCTGTCTTATACACACATTTTCCACTATTATTTTAAACTCAGGCTTACCATAAAGTTAAATGTTGGAAAAACTGCAAAGCATGATACAATTAAACATCAATGCTTTTATATTCGTTTTTAGTGAAAAGAATTTCAATAATACTTAGTGTGCTTTTGTTAGCTGTAAAAACTATTACAGCGCAAGAAGCGAATGAACCGAAATTGATTCAATTTAGTGGTTTGGTGATGACTGCTGATAGCTTGGTTGCGGTGCCGTTTGCCAGTATTACACTTAAAAATAGAACCCGTGGCACATCGGCCAATGGCGAGGGTTATTTTTCGTTTGCAGCACATGAGGGCGATACTATTTTTTTTAGCCACATTGGTTTTGGTACTGCTGCTTATATTATTCCTGTAAACTTAGAAACCGAAAAGTATTCGGTTATTCAATTGATGACCCGCTCGGAATATTATTTGAAACCAACTATCATTTATCCTTGGGGTAGTCGCGAGGCATTTCGCCAAGCATTTTTAGATTTAAAAGCACCAAACGATTTGGAAGAACTTGCCCGCCAAAATTTAGAGCGCGAAAAACTTATTGCTGCTGCTAAAGAAATGGAACTGAGCGGTGATGAGGCAACCAAGCGAGCTATGCAAACACGTGCTGTAAATTATTCTTACAAAGGGCAATTGCCACCACAAAATATTTTTAATCCACTTGCTTGGGCCGAGTTTATTCGCGCATGGAAACGTGGCGACTTTAGAAAGAAAGAATAGTTGGTAATACCCTTTCAGCACTTTTTAGATTTACAAATCGAAAAAGTTTTTTTGCCAAACAGTTAAGATTGTTTCTAATATTTTTTGTGGCGAAAAATTTATCTTTATCGGCATAAAACTTTCACTGATGAAGCACTTCTACAAGCATATTTTTTTCGTGATTTTCAGTTTCGTTGCAATAGTCGCACATGCTCAAAATCAAAACCTGCGCGATTTAGCCATAAAGTATATTCAATCGGGCGACAACCAATTGCACATGGGTAATGTAGATAGGTCGTTAGTTGAATATCGCCAGGCAATAGAAACAGATCCGAGTTTTGCCGAGAGTTATATGAAACGGGCGCGGGTATATTCTATGATGGGTAGAACTCAAGCTGCTTTAGATGATTATAATACAGCAATTTCATTAAGTCCGCACTCGGCAATTTTTTATGATGAACGCGCACGAGCGCGAGTATTATTAACCGATTATATCGGTGCTAAAAGCGATATTACAACCGCCTTGCAGTTAGAGCCGCTCAATAAATGTTTTATTGAATCGAATGCCGATATTAAATCCTCTGCCAACGACCATTCGGGTGCTATCAGCGATATCAATACTTTAATAAATGCTGCGCCAAATGATGTGAGTTTATTGTTGAAAAAAGCAATGGTGGAGCTGAAAGCCAAAGATTTTGATGCAGCAATTCAACATGCCGATGAAGTGCTGGCGAAAAAACCTCGTTCAATTTTTGCAATAAATATAAAAGCCTTGGCATTAAGCGAAAGAGGCGACAACGATGCTGCTTTAGCTCTGCTATCGCAAGCCACTATTGATTTTCCGGAGGTGGATGTCAATTTTATCAACCGCAGTTTAGTGCTGCGCAGAATGGGTAATAGTGAAGATGCACTTACAGATTTGAATCGTGCAATAAAACTTAATACAACTTGTTCGCATGCTTTTTTGAATCGTGCAATTTTACGCAAGCGAGCCGGTGATGCTGCCGGAGCAGAAAGAGATTTCTCTAAAGTGCTAAGTATAGATTCTACCTATTCCGGTGCTATGTTTGGTAGAGGGATTACCAACAATATGTTGGGCAACTACACCGAGGCTTCAAACGATTTTAAAAAGGCAATTGAAAAAGACCCTTCGGATGTGCGGTCAATTATTGCGTTAGCTAACATTAAAATTTTGTATGGTTATTATAGTGATGCCATTGCTGATTATAACCGTGTGTTAGTTATTACTCCAAACAATAGCAGTGCTTTGTTCAATAGAGGCATTGCGCGAGTGTTGCAGAACAACAATGCCGGTGGCTGCGAAGATTTACGTGCCAGCGCGGGAATGGGTGTAGCGCAAGCACAAGAGTTTTTGCAAGAATTTTGTGTGCAATAGTTTTTGATTGTTGCGGGGGGCTAACTTATAACTTGCTTATTAGCTTCAATAAAAAAACGCAGCCTTTTCTGGGCTGCGTTTTGTATGATGCTGCATTATACAGCAATATATAATGCTATTGACTGTTTAATCCCAGAAAGGATAGCCGTTTTCATCAATCAATTTATCGGCTACTGCTCTGCGAATATTCTTTGTATTTACCGTTTCATATTTGGTGAAGCGTTTTAAACCCATTTGCATCACACGCAGTTCATCGCCACCTGCATAAGCTGCTAAAGCCGAACGGCCATTAACGCCAATGCGTTCCAATGCATCAAAGAAGAAACATTTTACCATGTCAACGTAAACTTGCGATGCTTCTAAACCATGGAGGTTTACCAACTTTTCGGCACGCAACATGGCACTTTCCATTACTAAAATGTCGCTTAGAATATCTGATGAGTGTATCAAAATTTCTTGTTCGGTGCTTAGTTTTTGCATCAGTTTTTGTACAGCACCTCCTGCAACCAACAAGAATGCTTTTTTAGCATTTTTCAATGCTTTTTTCTCGGCTGCAAACACATCATCGCTGTCATCATTCGAGCCAAAATCTGGTACACTCAAAAGTTCTTTTTGAATGGCCATACCCGGCCCCATCAAATCTACTTTACCTTTCATAGCAAACTTCAACAAGGCATCAATTGATAACATACGGTTGATTTCGTTGGTGCCTTCAAATATGCGATTGATGCGGCTATCGCGATATGCGCGTGCCATTGGATACTCTTCGCTAAATCCATATCCACCATGAATTTGTAAGCCCTCGTCCACCACATAATCCAATACTTCCGAACCAATAACTTTTAGCAAGGCGCATTCTATTTGGTATTCTTCTGCGCCACCTGTTAAATACTCGGTCATCGATTTGCCTTCTGCTTTTAAATCGTGTTCTTTTTGGTTTATCCAATCGCAAACACGATACGAGGCAGATTCGGCAGTCCAAACGCGGATAGCCATTTCGCCCAATTTTTGTTTGATTGCTCCAAACTGCGAAATAGGTGTTTTGAATTGTTGGCGCTCGTTTGCATATTTTACTGCTTGACCCAATGCTTTTTTTGCACCGCCCAACACACCGTTGCATAGCTTGTAGCGCCCGATGTTCAATATTTGAAAAGCTATTTTGTGTCCTTTGCCTTCTTCGCCCAATAGGTTTTCTGCCGGCACTTTTACATTATTAAAAAATACTTGGCGAGTAGATGATGATTTAATG
>CAZYXR010000007.1:0-536 GCA_964650845.1 uncultured Chitinophagaceae bacterium | reverse complement strand
TCTTTTTCTCTTCTGCACCTACACTCACACCTTCAAATCCTTTTTGAACAATAAAGCCGGTGAATTTTTTATCGTCCCCGTCAATTTTTGCGAATACAACAAACACATCTGCAAAACCTGCATTGGTAATCCACATTTTTTGCCCTGTTAGTGTGTAGTATTTTCCGTCTTCGCTCAAAACCGCTTTTGTGCGCGCGCCCAATGCATCCGAGCCGCTCCAAGGTTCGGTTAGGCAGTAGGCGGCTTTCAATTCGCCAGTGGCTAATTTTGGTAGATATTTTGAACGTTGTGCATCGGTACCATAATAGATAATTGGGCAAGTGCCAATACCTGTGTGTGCGCCAATGGCAACACTTAACCCGTGCCCCCAGCCCAATACCTCGGTAACGTATGAGAAGGTAGTTATGTCTTTACCTTCGCCACCATACTCTGCGGGTATGTGTAAGCCCAACAAGCCTAACTCTCCGGCTTTGTTTATTACGTCCACCCCCAGCATTGGGTCGTTTTCATATTTTTCTAAATGCGGCTCAATTTCG
>CAZYXR010000006.1:48766-69829 GCA_964650845.1 uncultured Chitinophagaceae bacterium | reverse complement strand
GCAACAGGACAAAACGGAACGAATGGCACAAATGGAGTTGATGGCGCAACAGGTGCAACGGGACAAAATGGAACGAACGGCACAAATGGAGTTGATGGCGCAACAGGCGCAACAGGACAAAACGGAACGAATGGCACAAATGGAGTTAATGGTGTAACAGGCGCAACAGGGCAAAACGGAACAAACGGCACAAATGGAGTTAATGGCGCAACAGGCGCAACAGGTCAGAATGGAACGAATGGTGTAACTGGACCAACTGGTACGGTAAATGGAACTGCAGGAGGCGATTTACAAGGTACTTATCCTAATCCTATTGTTGATGGCATTTTGGGCGATAGTATTGTTGGTCCTGCTCTTACCAATGCAGTGTTAAGATATAATGGAACGCGCTGGGTAATGGATACTGCTTCACAGTTTTGGAAACTAGTAGGCAACGCATCTACTAACCCTAACAACAATTATATTGGTACTACCGATAACCTTTCGCTTTCAGTAAGAACTAACGCAGTAGAGTCTTTCAGAGTTACTCCAAAAGGCGAAATTGTTGTTGGTGATGCTATTACAAATACAGGGGCAAATGCAGGTTACGGTTGGAACAACACCAAAGTTCAAATCAATATGACAGCTAAAACCGCAGCCGGTGGTGGAGGTGCTAGTGATGCAGTTTTGTTACGTCAGTCGTCAAATACTGCAAGCGACCATGCAAGGCTTATTTTTTATAGAACAAGAGGTACCTATACGGATTTAGCGGCAAATCAAGTTCAAAATACAAACAGGTTGGGAGGCGTTTATTTTAGAGGGTATAATGGTGCCAATGGAGCTACCTTAACGACCAATAATGGTGATGGTGCTTCCATGTATTCGGTAGTAGAATCTCCAACTGCCGGCAATGGTTTTGTTCCAGCGCGACTTGTTTTTGCTACTTCCGATGGCTCAACTAATGCAGCAGTAGATAGATTTTGGATTTCAAAATGGGGTGAAATTACCACAGGACCAACCTATCCCACTCCTGGCACTGCCGAGCAATTTAACGTAGAAAGTAATGCAGTAATTGATTTCACAGGTTTTAATAGTGGTAATCTTGGCACGGGGAGCATTATGTTTGGCAGTGGCACTAATACCGGTATCGCTTCAAACCGTGCACTTGCTACCCCGGGCACTAACCGTTATGGATTAGATTTTTACACAGGAGGAACAAGGCGAGTTGCTATTACACAAACAGGCAGGGTAGGGGTTGGTACTTTAGACCCAGATGCTACCTACAAAATGCAAATTGAGGCGCTTACCGATAATGGTTTATTGCTAACAAACACTGGTTCTACCGGTATTTGGGTAAGAAACAATAGTGTAAACCTCAGCAACACCACCAATAGCTACACAGGCAGCAGGGGTGTCATCGGCAATGCTATTGGTGTAGGTGTAGAAGGTATAGCTTTAGAAGATGCAAACACATTAACAAACCATGCCGGAGGCTCGTTTGCTACTTACGATAACACGGGAAGCACAGTTATTGCACTCGGAAGAGTAGGCGCATGGGATGGCGGAACAGCGCAAAAAATTGTTGGCTTAGGTGCCATGTCAACTATTGTGCGCGATGACAACAATAATGGCAGAATAATGTACGCGCCAGAAGCACCCGAAGTATTACTGCAAGATTTTGGCGAAGGCGAATTGATAAACGGGAAAGCTCACATCAATATCGATCCCGTGCTTACAAAAAATATTGTGGTTGATGCCAAGCATACACTTAAGGTTTTTGTAACGCTCAAAGGTGATTGCAATGGCGTGTATGTTACCAACGAAACCGCATCAGGCTTCGATGTAGTAGAGTTAAAAGGTGGTACATCCAATGTCAAGTTTTCATGGTTCTTATCGGCAAATAGGGCAGACGAAATGTTTGGGACTGTTAAGTCGCATTACCAAGATAAGCGCTTCCCTGTAACTGAACTGCCTTATTTTTCAACAGAGCAAAACAAAAAACGTATTCAATCAGAAAATGCTTTGAAAGCCAAAAATCAAGCTGCGCAAAACAAAATGGAAGCAGAAGAATCTATTAAACGAGATGAATACCGCAGCAAGCTAAAAGAGTTTAACGAGCAAATTCAACGCGAGAAACGCGAGACAGAGAATAAACCATATTAGGATTTTCGAGTTTCTGTTTTCAAGTATTGAAATACAATGTATTCATTCGTAATGAGCAAAATCATAACGGGTATTTTCTATTCTTTGCTGCAACCTAAATGCTGTCGAATGTATCTTTGATAAACGAATCTGTTTAAACTTTTGAAATTACTTCGTTCCGCAAGCTATGCTCGTAAGGACGCAATTGTTTTGCGTAGCAATATGCCGTCATTGCGAACCGCAGTTCAACACATGTGATGCAATCTCAAAAGTTTAAACAGATTCAATCACTTACAACAACTTAGGTTAGCAAGAAAGTTGGCAAAAAGATGATGTTTTATTCAAAAAACTAATTCAGTAAATTACTTTAGCAGCCGCAAATTTTTTCTATGAAGCAAATTTTATCTTTTGTTATCCTTTTACTCAGCATTGATTTTCTGAATGCGCAAGATGTAACCTTCAACGCTTCCACAACATGTAACGGTGCTGCTACTTCTGGCACTTGGACAGTGCCATGTGGTGTTACTTCAATTACCGTTGAAGTGTATGGCGGAGGCGGAGGTGGAGGTGGAGGTGGCGATGGTTCTAATGGTGGTGTTTTTTGTGGTAACAACAGAGGCGGAGGTGGAGGTGGAGGCGGAGCTTACTCGAGCCGCACTATAAATGTAACCCCAGGAACATCGTTTACTTATGCTGTTGGTAGTGGCGGTTGTGGTGGCGCAGTAGGCGGAGAGGGTGATGACGGTAATCACGGTGGAAATGGAGGTAACAGCACTTTTGTTGGTACAGATGCAACAAGTACGCCAATCAATATGGCAGCAAATGGAGGGCAAGGTGGTAGAAGAGGTAATAGTTGCAGTTCTGTGGGGGGGCCTTCAACAGGAGGAACTGCTTCGGGTGGAACAACAAACACTCCGGGTACGGGCGGTAGTGGAGCTCAACCTGCTGGATCGCGTATTGGTGGAGTTGGTGGAGCTGGAGCTGGTCCTTTGGGCGGTGCTGGAGGTACAGCTACCGTTAATAGTAGTGTGCCTGGTTCTGTGCGTGGCGGTGGTGGTGGTGGTGGTGGCGATAGCAACGGTGGGCGCGGTGCTGAAGGTATATTATTTATTACCTATAACACACCCGTTGTTCTACCTGCCACACCTACAACTACATCTACCCCGGCTACGTGTGCAGCGGCAGGTAGTACCGCTATCAGCAACTACGATCCTGCCATGACATATACTTTTACTCCTGCCGGTCCATCGGCAGGTGCAGGCGGGGCAATCACCGGTATGACAACCGGAACAAGTTATACAGTTATTGCTGGGCAGGGAGGTTGCAATTCAACACCAAGTGCTGCTTTTAGTAATGCAGCGCAAGTAGCACCACCGGCAACCCCAACCGTTACAACAACACCTCCATCGTGCAGCGGCAATGGCGTAAGCACAATCACCAATTATAATGCTGCTTTGATTTATACATTTGTTCCTGCTGGCCCAACAGCCGGTGCGGGAGGTGTAATATCAGGAATGACCGTAGGTACAAGTTACACAGTAGACGCAAGTGATGGAACATGTAATGCTCCAGCGCCAAGTGCGGCATTTAGTATTGCTGCGCAGTTGCCTACTCCGGCTACACCTACAACTACAACAACGCCACCTACCTGTTCAAGTGCCGGCAGCAGCGTAGTTAGCAATTATAATGCAGCATTAACGTATATTTTTACCCCAGCGGGACCTACGGTTGGTGCTGGTGGTGCAATTACCGGTATGACAACTGGTACAAACTACACTTTAGAAGCCAACGATGGCACTTGTAATTCTACTGCAAGCGCATCTTTTAGTAATGCAGCGCAAGTGGCTGCTCCGGCTGTACCAACAATTGCAACTACGCCTCCATCATGCAGTGCAGATGGCAGTAGTACAATCAGCAATTACAATGCAGCATTAACTTACATCTTTAATCCGGTAGGCCCAACAGTTGGTGCTGGTGGCGCAATAACAGGTATGACTACGGGCACAAGCTATACTGTAGAATCAAGTGATGGTGCTTGTAATTCTGTGTCGCCAAGTGCGGCTTTCAGTAATGCTGCGCAGTTTCCTACTCCAGTAGCTGCAATTAACGGTTCATTAAGCTATTGCACAGGTGGCAATACTACGCTTACTGCAAGTGGTGGCACTGGATATGTGTGGACAGATGCAGGCTCGAACAACATTGGCAGTACAGCAAATGTTACTGTAACACAAGGCAGCTACACTGTTGTTGTAACAGATGCAAACGGTTGCACCGCTTCGGCAAATGCAACAGTTACAGAAGCAACAAGTTTAACGGTTGTTATTGGCGGTACATTATCTTATTGCCCGGGAGGCAACACCACTATTACTGCAAATGGTGGAACGAGTTTTGTGTGGAATGATGCAGGTAATAGCACCACAGCCAGTATTACCGTAACAGCAGGTACTTATTCTGTTACGGCATCAGATGCAAGTGGCTGCACTGGTACAAATTCAGCTACGGTTACTGAGTTTGCCGCTCCGGTTGCTGCTATTGGCGGTGCATTAAGCTACTGTGTGGGTGCAAATACTACACTAACTGCTACCGGTGGAGCAAGCTACGCTTGGAATGATGCTGGAAGTAGCACAACAGATGTAATTACTGTAACTCAAGGCAATTACACAGTTACAGTAACAGACGCAAATACTTGCACTGCTACCGCTACTGCCAACGTAACCGAAAGCGCACCTCCGGCAATCGCTATTAGTGGTGCGTTGGGATATTGCCCGGGAGGAAGCACTACAATAACTGCGAGTGGTGGGGTGTCATACGTGTGGAGCAATTCGGAAACGAATGCTGCAACAACTGTTACCCAAGGCACTTATACGGTTACAGTTACAGATGCTTTGGGTTGCACAAATACCGAAAGTGCAACAGTAACAGAAAGCCCGAGTGTAACTGCCGATTTTAGCTTTCAACCTAAATGTGCGGGCGAGGATGTGCAGTTTCAAAACCTTTCGGTTGGTGCTACCGACTATGTTTGGAATTTTGGAAACGGCAGCACCTCAACCGATGCTTCGCCTACTTTTGCCTATAATGCGGGTGGTAGTTTTACGGTAACATTAACAGCTACTGCCGCAAATTGTAGCGATGTTGCCACACAAACTATTGTTATTTCAGAAAAACCGGTTGCCAGTTTTACAGCTACACAACTTAATTTGATTCAGAATGAAACTGCGCTGGAAATTACTAATAATAGCACAGGGGCAACAGCTTGGTTTTGGACATTTGGCGATAGCGCAGTAAGTGGCGATTTCGAGCCGGTTCACTACTATGCTCAAAAAGGTGTTTATGATGTTTCGTTAGTTGCTATTGGCGCTGGAGGTTGCAGCGATACACTTACAAAATCGGCTTGGGTTACTGTGGTTGAAAAACCAGCCTTGTATATTCCCAATTTGTTTTCGCCAAACAATGATGGGGTGAATGACTTTTTCAAAATAGAAGGTGGCGGCTTTAAGCAAGTTGATTTGAAAATTTTTAATCGCTGGGGCGAAAAAGTTTTTGAAACCGACAACGCTAAAATAGGTTGGGATGGCTACGTAGGTGGCGAAAAAGCGCAGCCGGGTGTGTATGTTTACCATCTCACTGTTCTTTACGAAATATTAACCACTACCCAACATACCGGAAGTATTTTATTGGTTCGATAAAAGAACATTTCATGCTTTGAACATCATTGGTTAGATTCATTTCATCTAACCAATGATGTTATGCTGAAAGCACTACACAAATACACCGAAGAGTTTTTGCAACTCATTTATCCGTCTGTGTGTTTTGCTTGTGGTCAGCAGCTTTCGCGCAGCGAATCCGTTATTTGTTTACAATGCGATGTTGCATTGCCGCAAACCAATTACTGGCAGGTGCGCGAGAATAAGATGGAGCGACATTTACATGGTAGGTTTCCATTTCAGTCGGCAGTTTCACTATATTATTTCACAAAAGATGGCGGTGTGCAAAATCTTTTGCACGAGTTGAAGTACAGAGGCAGAACAGAAGTTGGTTTTTTTCTGGGCGAAAAGCTTGGTCAGAAGTTAGCTGTTTCGGAATTAGAAAAACCTGATGTGATTGTACCCTTACCCTTGTATTGGAAAAAAGAAAAGCAAAGAGGGTATAATCAAAGTAGCTATTTTGCAGAAGGATTGAGTTCCATTTTGAAAGCTTCTGTTGATATAAATTCGGTGGAAAGGATAGTTGCGACCGACTCGCAAACCCGCAAAAATCGTTTTGATAGAATTGAAAATGTAGAGCATGTTTTTCGGCTGCATAATAATCATCAGTTAGAAAATAAACACGTGCTTTTAGTTGATGATGTGCTTACCACCGGTGCCACTATCGAAGCTTGTGCTAATGCATTGCTTCAAGCGCAAAACATCAAAATTAGTATTGCAACAATTGCAGTAGCGTAGCTGGGTAAATTTCTATTCTGGCTTAAATGGAAGATAGGCTTCAAAAGTTGTGCCTTTGCCCAATTCGCCATCTACCGAAACATCGCCACCATGAGCGTTGATGATAATTTTTACATAACTAAGCCCTAAACCAAAGCCTTTTACATTATGGATGTTTCCGGTAGGAACGCGATAAAATTTCTCGAATATCCTTCGTTGATGTTCGTGAGAAATACCAATGCCATTATCCTTGATGCTAATAAAAATTCCATGTTGAGAACTGCGGGTGCTTACCTCAATTTCCAATTCAGAATCTTTTCTATACTTCATTGCATTATCAAAGATGTTGTATATGGCATTCGATAAATGAAACTTATCGCCAATAATATCCGATTTGGCTGCATTGTACCGTTTTATCAATATGCCATTTTCGTTTTGCAAGCGCAATGCAAGCGAATCTGTAATCTCGTTCAGCAAGTTGTGAATGTTTAAGTTTTCTTTTTTCAGCTTGTATTCGCCTCTATCTAATCTGGCAACTTGCAACACATTTTCAATATGCCCGCTTAGGCGTTTGTTTTCTTCTTCAATAATGTGTGCATAGCTTTGAATTTTATCTTTGTTGCCCACAATTTTATCGTTTAGCAGCATTTGGCTTGCCAGCGATATTGTAGAAACCGGTGTTTTAAATTCATGTGTCATATTATTGATGAAATCGGTTTTTAGGTCGTCCAGTTTCTTTTGGCGAATAATGATGTAAAGCGCGCCACCAAACGATGCCACAATAATTAGTATGAATGCTAATGACGCACTAAGCATT
Source organism: uncultured Chitinophagaceae bacterium (assembly GCA_964650845.1). Lineage (GTDB taxonomy): Bacteria > Bacteroidota > Bacteroidia > Chitinophagales > LD1 > UBA7692. The sequence goes on along the minus strand of CAZYXR010000006.1, from coordinate 62,470 downwards.
AACCACATGCTTTTGAAAATAAAATGCTCTTTATCTGGAAAATGCAAAATCAGAATGCCCGAATTGTCGTAAAAATCGTTTGGAAAAAGCGGAATGGAAAAGAAGTTTGCAAACTCTGCACGCGTGATGTTTTCAAGATTTCCGAATAGTTTTTTATCGTTTGAATTATCAAAAACTGCATATTGAAAATTCGTGTCAATGCCCTCTTTCAAAAATTCTGTTTTCAACAATAACTCTGTAAGCTGTTGGTTGGTTTTTTGAGCAAAGCATTTGTCTTCCAACATAAATTGCATTGCCAAATCCTGAAACATTCTGTTGTATTTTCTGAATTGATATTCAATCAAAATGCGCTCTCTTTCTTCGGGTGTTTCAAACCGACTGATGTCGGCTTGTGTGCTGCCGTGAATGCCTTTTGCGTGATCTTGCAGGTATTCAATGCTTCCAAAAAATTTGCTTACAAACAAGCCTGTTGTATCTGTAAAGCCAAACTTCATAGCGCGTTGCCCTATCGAGTCAATCAATGAAAATTTAGGGTTAAATGTTTTAATAGTTTGCACTGTGTCATACATCTGCGACATAGCTTTGCCCATATCGGGTAGGCCCGTTTGCGAAAAGTACAATACGGCTTCGTTGCGCTCTAACTGCTGCGCCACCAAGGTAAGTGCTATTTTTACACCTTGGTCAAATTTGGCTTCGCGCACATAATAACTTTGCCTTACCCAGTTAAATTGAATATACACCAACCCAACTAATGCCAGCAGAATTGCAAAGCCGATAACTGTTACCCAACGAATTTTCATAGGCTGCGAATATATCTACGAAACAAATGCAGTTTATTTGCTTAACGAATGTTGTGTTGCAAACAAGAAGTGTAAAAAATAAACTAACGAACCAGTGTTACACTGCCCTTGGCTAATTTTGCACCAGAAGCCGCAAAAGTGGTGTATTCTATCGAATAGGTAAACACTCCGTTTGGCGATGGTATTTTGGTGAATTCATTAACGCCATCCCATTTAAAATCAATGTTGTTGCTTTCAAAAACCTTGTTGCCCCATCTGTCAAAAATTCGCACATCTAACCTGCTTATTGCTTTTGAGTTGATGTAAAAAAAGTCGTTTACGCCATCGCCATTTGGTGTAAAAATATTGGGGATGATAACCTCGCCCTCCTCTGCTACAACGGTTACTAAAATACTATCGGCTATGGAACAGCCTTTGCCGTATTCTACATCAACAAAATACATTGTTGTATTGTCGGGTTTTGGAAATGCAGTTAAAGAGTTATCGCTCGATTGTATGTAAGGGCTCCATTTTACTGCTGTTACCGGCAATGAAGTTTGAACTTTTAATGCTGCTACTTCGCCTCTAAAAATAGTAATGCTATCATCTAAAGTAACTTGTGGGTTATCGTATGAAGCAATTGTAATTTGTGCCGAGGCTGTGCAGCCACCAGCATCGGTTACAGTAGCCGAATAAGTGCCGGCCGCAAGGTTGTCGGCAATATTTGCAGTAACAGAATTGTTATGACTCCATGCAAAGGAATATGGAGCCAAACCACCACTTGCCGAAACGCTCAATACACCGTTTTGCGCTGCGGGGCACAACGAGTCGAAGGCAAGAAAACTTATTGCCGGTGCAGGGATATCGCCTACTTGCACTGTTGTTTCGGCAGTGCAGCCGGCACCATCTGTGGCAGTTACTGTATATGAAGCGTTGCCGGCAAGTTGTGTAATGTTTTGAGTGTTTGCGCCAGTGCTCCAAATATAGGTGTATGGGGGCGTTCCATCGGTGGCAGTGGCAGTAGCTGTGCCAGTATTGCTACTGCAATTGTCGTTGGTAGCGGTAGCTGCAACTGTAGTTGTGGACACCGGCCCGGAGATTGTAATTGCAGTATCAAATGGAGTGCACACGCCATCATTTACAGTTACTCGGTACGTTCCTTTTGCAAGATTGCTTGCAGTGTTGGAATTTAAAGCAGCATTATGGCTCCATTTGTATGTGTAATTTCCACTGCCGCCTGTAACAGTTATACTAGCTGTGCCGGTTGCTTTCAAGCAATCATCTGATGTGGTTGTAATTGCATTTACCGATGAAAAACTTGTTACATCCTGCAATACAATATTTTGAACTGTGTCGCTGCATCCTGCAATTTCATCGGTGAGAATAAAAGTATAAGTGCCACTTTTTAAACTACTTAAAATGGAAGCATTGCTGGATAATGGTTGCCCATCTTGCAACCACGAAAATGTACCTTTGTAACCAGTGCCAGCGCCAATGATTGAGCCATTGCTTAAACCACAAGTAGGTTGTGTAATGCCGCCAAGAGATGCCTTTACAACGCCTGCTTCAATTCTGATAGTTTTTGTACCCGAGCAAGATGGATGATTATAAACAACTGAATAAGTTTGGTCGGTGAGCGGAGCAACGTGTATTGTATCGCCATTTCTATTGGTAGGTAAGTCGCCACCGCTCCACTCAAATGTTCCACCGGCTGGTTGAGCGTTGGCTTGTAGCACAACTGTTTTGCCAGCGCAAATGGTATCGTTTGGCGTGGTGGTTATTAGTACAGTTGCTGCATCTGCCACAGTGAATGTTCTTGTTATTGAATCTGTTTTTCCGGCTGAAAAAATCGTAACCGAATAATTGCCAAAAGTTAAACCAACAGTGGGGTTAGAGGTAGCTGTATTGCTCCAAACATAACTGTATGGCTGTGTGCCGCCTGTTACTACGGCTTGTGCGCTACCGCCATTTACTGCGCAGTTTGTATTTTGTACATTGATTACTGCATTTAATGCTTGTGCATTTACAGCCATTGCAAAAAACACAAGGAAAAGAAAAAGTATGCTGCGCATTATTAGTAAAAGAGTTGCGAAGATATAACCTCGCTTTTTCACAAACTCAAAAAGGGGAAAGAAAAAGTTATGCAAGGTCTAATGACTCGCTTTTTTCAAACAAATGAGGGTAGTGAACTTTTAACTCTGATACGAAAAGTTCGTATGGGAAATCTGCAAATTGTCCATACTCATGCAGGTATTCCATGTATTGCTGCCCATCTGCCGTAAACTGTTGAAATACAGAATCTGTTTTGCCATCAAAATCGAGTGCAGGTACATTGAATTTTTCGCATAAACTTTTGTTGAATGCTGGTGTGCATTTTACCCATTTGCCGTCTAACAAAAATTCGTTGTAGCCGTGAAAAACAAATTTATCGCTGCGCAATTGCTGGCGAAATTTTTCGGTTGAAATGTGATTGCGAACAATAGAAAAGCCCAATCGCGAAGGGATGCCGAGCGCTCGGCCAGCAGCCGCCAAAAGCAATGATTTTTCAATACAATAACCGCTTTTTCTTTTTAAGGTAAGGCTTGCTGAAATCATAGCCGGATTCAATACCAAGTGGTATGGCGAATACAAAACTTCATCGCGCACAGCATAGTATAAATCAACTGCCTTTTCGCTGTTGGTTTTTGCTGCCGTGGTAAATTGATTTGCAAAATCAATAACAGTAGGGTGGGTTGAATCAATAAAGGCGGTGGGTTGTAAATATTCTTCCATAAAAATCACTTGTGAAATGCAAAGCTAAATCAATTGTTCAACTATCTGTTACCGTTGTAAAATATCGGCTCTGCTTTTAGGTTTTCTGTCTATATGCCATTTAAAATCTTTTAGCGTGTACTCATCCTGTGGCAACATTTTTATTGGTGTAAAGACAGCTTCAGGCTTTCGCTCAAAGGTTATTTTCTTCATTTTCTTTTCAGCAAAATACAGCCACATTACCGCACTCTTTGCCTTGTTTACTCCCATTATTTTTCCGTTATCTTCTTTGCCATAATAAAGGCTTTCGGCATTTTGCACCACCTTTACTTTGCGTAGTTCGTTTTCAATAAAATAGCCAAAAATATTTTTGCCTTTTATCTGGTCGTAAAACTCGAATGAGGATGGTGAAATAATAAATCCGTTGCGCATCATTTTCAGTTCATCGGGCTTTTTGTTTTTTACGGTCATAAAAATGGTATCGGCAGTCATTTGTATGCTATCGTTCCATATCACAGGTTTTTGATGAAAGCGAAACGTAGAATCTTCAAAAGAGTAGTACAATGAATCGCACACGCCCTGCATATCTTTCATAAACATTCGCACGTTGCGATAGGCATAGAAAATGCGCGTAGTGTCGCGCTCCGATTTTTTCATGCTTTTAAGTGTGTCGGCAGTTAAAAACAACGAATCGTTTTCTAATTTATAAATCAACACTGCATTATCCGAGGCCTTAATGTATTCGCGATCTTCAAAGTATTCGCCTCGGTCGCCAACAATTGAAACTTCCATAGAACTGTCGCGCCATTCAAATGATTTTAGGCATCTGCCATAGCCTCTGAATCGTTCGTAGTAAAGACTATCGGTAAACAGTGTTTGTGGAGAGTTATTCACCACGGTACCTGCCCCAAATGCTGCAATGTCGCTCTTGCTATCGTACCACCCCGATTTGCAATTTATAGAGCTTGCTTTGTTTATGATGGTGGTGTTGCCGAAGAAGTATGCAACATCGGTTTTTAAATTGTAGTGCAACGTGTCGGAAAAAACGCGATAGTTTGAATCTATAATTTCTACATTGTTTCTAAAGTGAATCATGTTTGTTGCCGAATAGAAGTAGCCTTTCTCGCTGGTTATTGTTGTGTTGTTGCGCAACACTTTGCCACCCGATAAGTAGTAGGATGTTTTTGTAGCAGAATTGTAAATTAATTCATTGGAAAGCAATGTCATATTGGGCGTTTTTAAGCGCACATTGTGCAATAATTTTGCCGTTTTGTTGTTTCCGGTATAATACAACACATCGCTGTATGCATCAATGGTATCTTGCCTGATGTGAACGTGCCCAAAGGCATCAACGGCATTTGAGTCGCGCTGAATTTTTGCGCTGTCGCAAAACATTAACACGTCTTCTTGTTTTAGCTGCACATCGCCCGAAAGCAGCGTGTAGCGCTTGCCACTTAGTTCGGTATATTTTAAATAATCGGCATGAATAATTTGCACCTCTTTGGTAGAGTCTTGTGCATGCAAATTTGCAAACATCAATGCAACAACTGCAAATAACAATACACGTATTATCTTCATTTAATTCTATCCCAAAATACCATTGCGGTTTTTTTTGGCTTGCCAAAAGTAAAATTTGTTGCCATTGTTCTGTTCTGATGCATCTATAATTCAAATGTTACAGTAAAAGATTTATCAAAATCCTTTTCATTGTAAAACCTTGAAATAGCCTTCTCTCCAACTCAGAAATACTATCATCCTGCACAATTATGTTTTCTGTATTTTTTATGCAATAAATACCAAAAGAAGTTTTTACTCTTTTACATTCAATAATAGTTCTACCTCGTTAATCAATATTGGTAAATTTTTCTTTATGATGCTCCAAATGCTCACTTGTTCCACTTCATCGTAGCTGTGAGCAAGTTTGTTTCTCAAACCAATGATTTTTACTTTGTCTGTAATCGGAATATCAGTACGGAGTTTGTCATAACTGCGAAACGGCATGTCCGATAATCTCAAAACAACGTTCAACTGCTAAAATGAGTTTGCGGTCTTTGGAGTATTGCTCATAACTGACTTCATTAGTCATTGTTTCAATTTCGCGGGCGTGTTCTAAAACATCCCACAGAAGTTTCAAACTTTCTCTATCCATAGATTGGTTGGCGTGTTTTATTTAGCTCCTGTCTGAAAAAAGGATTGCGCAACGATCGGGTAGTTATCAAATCCACTTCGCGACCCAATAATTCCTGCAATTCAAATTGTAAATTCCACAAGTGCTCGCCCAACTCAGTAGGTTCAATAGTTTCGTCCACCTCCACCAGTACATCTATATCGCTATCCTTGTCAAAATTATCTTTCACACAACTGCCAAACAAATAACCCTTCTTGATGCGATGCTTGCGCATTAAGTTTTGAATAGCGCCTAAATTTCGTTCTATGAATGAATTTTGCATAGCAAGTCAAAAGTAAGATTTATTTTTCATTGCCCTGCCTACTCAGATGCACAAAGCGTAAAGCCGATTTGTATATCATCCGAAAGCCGGCAGCTCATGGCACAGTTGTTACGCTTGGTTTACCTCCTTGTGTTTTATTAAGATGCCGGAGGCAAAGAATAGCATCACTTGCGGGACACAAGCGATTGCGGGGCAATACACCGTTTATTTTTTCTTGCGGTAAGTTTTGCTTGCAATATCCAATTCATACAAATCGCCTGCCGCAATTGCTTTCTGTATGCCGACAGCTATATTTTTGTAATCTTCTTTTTCGAGGTTGTCTCTGCCCTGCGAGCCGGTTTTGGGGTATATGTATCCCAAGTAAATGTTGTTTTGTTTCGGCAGGCATACACAAATGCACCGATAGCTGCCGCTTTTGCCTTTGTTGCTTGTTGAGTTGGCTATCCTGTATTTGTTCAGGCTGTATATTCCTTCGCTTTTTTGCAGCAAATCTTTAATGCTGTGCAATTCTTCAATATTCCGGTCGGCAAGATAGCTGCAAACATCATGCAACACTGCGCTGTAAGAATTATTGCGCTGTAGCTTTTCTATTTCTTTAATGAACTGTTCTGTGCAATAAACATTCATTCAGGCTTGGCGGCAGTCAGGGTGGATTGGATAATGTTTTTCATTTCATCATCTTCTTCTAATGCAAGACTCACTTCGCGGTCATGCAATAATTCGTTCAGATAGCTTATCTCCTGCTTTAAATTAGCATAAGAGGTTTTAACTCCCGGGTATAAATCAGACTTGCGGATAACATTCAGCATCCCAACGCTTAGCTTTACTAACTTTTTCATGAGTACGGGTGCTTGTTTCGATTTTCTGAAACCTTCCATATCGCGCTCTATTTCAAAAGTCAGCCGCAATACAACATTTTTCATTCCGTCCATGAAGCCGCTCAGCTCATTCATGCGGTCAAGAAGATTGTCTATCTTCTCCTGCCAGTTTAGCTCTTTTCTGGCAAGCGCTTCTGATTCCTTATATGCAGTCTGTATTTTTAAATCTATCGTGGCAACACTCATACCTGCAATAATAATGTATTTATGGGAACCTAATAGTTACACAGAGCATAAAGCGAGAAGGGCAAACCCAACCTTTGTGCCAGTTTGTTTTTGTGGGAGTTGATAAAAGCATAAACTGAAAGCCGGCAACTCATGGCACTGTTGTTACGCTTGGTTTATATCCTGATGCCTGACCTGCCTGCCAGTAGGCAGGGGCAGAGAATAACTCACTTGCGGGATGCAAGCAGTGGCGGAGAACAATGGTCGTGATTTGTATTATCACAAACCACTTGTTGGCAATCACGATTGGGCAACTGTTGTTTGTAATCGTTAATCTATGAAAGATTTGATTAACGATTAGCGAGGATACATTTGCATGTTATCTTAGTTCCCAAAAACAACATAAAAAGATTTTGGGCTTGATAATTTTTTAAGTTTCTCTCCTCCGATTTCTACCGCCTTTGAAACATAAAATTCATTTGAAATGTATTTTTCATTTTCAAAGTTCTCTTTAGTGGAATAGGTGATGAAATTGCTAAAATGTAGGGGAGATATTTCTTTAGTAAACTCAACCACCTTCGCATTCATTTTAGGATTCTCTATTTTAGTTTTCTTGATATTATCCATCATCAAATACTTACTTGGATAAATTTTGAAACTTGACCTACTGATTACCGAATGAGGTGGTATAAATGTTACTCTTTCTTCTTTAGTTTTTACCTCAATACCCTCCGTTTCTGAATATGTTGCCGGAAACCAAGTTGACCAATTCAACGCACCTTTGTAGAAAAATGAAACTGACTCTGAAGTCCCACTGTACTTTGTTGTTTTAATATCTTCATAATAACCAAACTTACTTTTTGAACTGATAAAAGCCGACTTTTTCCAATCAATATAAATTGGTATTTCAAGTTTGTTTTCTACCATAAATGCCATTACGCCATTCTTTTCCCAAAACCCATATACAATCTTCAATGTATCATTTTCAAACGTATAGTTTTCATTTACAGATGTTACACTTTCATTCTTTGGTTCAATAAAAAGAACCTGCACAATTGAACAGCCCGAAATCAAAACGGATATCAATAAAAGAATAATGTTGATTGTATGTTTCATAAATAAAAACTGCGATTACGTTTGTTTCTCTTAATTCTATTGCAAATAAAACAAAAACCCCTCCAACATTCCTGTTGAAGGGGTTTGCACATAGCCCACAGCTTGTGGCTCCCGGCTATTAGTACATTCCGTCCATTCCGCCTCCGCCCGGCATTGCAGGCATAGCCGGTTTATCTTCTTTTTTATCAACAATAACTGCTTCGGTAGTAAGCAACATTGATGCAATAGAAGCGGCATTTTCTAAAGCTACGCGGCTCACCTTTGTAGGGTCAATTACGCCTGCTTTTTTTAAATCTTCGTATTCGTTGCTACGAGCGTTGAAACCAAAGTCGCCTTTGCTTTCTTTTACTTTTTGTACCACTACGCTGCCTTCTAAGCCTGCGTTTGCCACAATAGTGCGCAATGGCTCTTCGATTGCGCGTTTGATGATTTGGATACCGGTATTTTCGTCATCGTTGTCGCCTTTTAATTTCTCTAAGCCAACAGATGCGCGAAGGTATGCAACACCACCACCGGGTACTATGCCTTCTTCAACGGCAGCGCGGGTAGCGTGTAATGCATCATCTACACGGTCTTTCTTTTCTTTCATTTCTACCTCGGTAGCAGCACCTACGTATATTACAGCAACACCACCGCTCAATTTAGCTAAGCGTTCTTGCAATTTTTCTTTATCGTAATCGGAAGTTGTTTTCTCGATTTGCGCTTTGATTTCGTTTACACGGGCAACGATTTGCTCTTTTTCGCCTTTGCCGTTTACAATGGTAGTGTTGTCTTTGTCAATGGTAACTTTTTCTGCTTGACCAAGGTAAGTGAAGTCTGCATTCTCCAATTTGTAACCTTGCTCTTCGCTGATGCTGATGCCGCCAGTAAGAATTGCGATGTCTTTCAACATTTCTTTTCTGCGGTCGCCAAAACCAGGAGCTTTAACGGCTGCCACGCGCAATGTGCCACGCAATTTGTTTACCACCAAAGTAGCCAAGGCTTCACCTTCTACTTCCTCGGCAACAATTAGCAATGGGCGGCCTGCTTGTGCTGTTTTTTCAAGAATAGGCAACAACTCGCGCATGCTGCTAATCTTTTTGTCGTAGATTAAAATGAATGGGTTTTCCAACTCAGCTTCCATTGTTTCAGAATTGGTAACAAAGTATGGAGAAAGGTAGCCGCGATCGAATTGCATACCTTCTACTACATCTACATAAGTTTCTGTTCCTTTTGCTTCTTCCACAGTGATTACGCCTTCGGTAGTAACTTTTACCATTGCATCGGCAATCATTTTGCCAATTTCGTAGTCGTTGTTTGCAGAGATTGTAGCTACTTGCTCAATTTTTTTAGTGTCTTTACCTACGTTTTCGCTGATGCTTTTTAAGCCATCAACTACAACTTTTACGGCTTTGTCAATACCGCGTTTCAAATCCATAGGGTTTGCACCGCTTGCCAAAGTTTTTAAGCCAGGGCCTACAATTGCTTGCGCCAAAACTGTTGCTGTTGTAGTTCCGTCTCCGGCTTGGTCGGCAGTTTTAGAAGCTACTTCTTTGGTCATTTGCGCGCCCATGTTTTCGATAGCGTCTTCCAGTTCAATTTCTTTTGCAACCGTAACTCCGTCTTTTGTTATTTGTGGAGCGCCATATTTTTTGTCAATTACTACGTTGCGACCTTTAGGTCCAAGTGTAACTTTTACGGCATTTGCCAATTTGTCCACACCCGATTTCAGTTTATCGCGTGCATCTTTTTCGAATAGAATGTTTTTTGCCATAACTTGTTTGATTAGTTGTTTGAAAAATTTTGTGATTTAATAATGATTATAGGATAGCAAAAATGTCGCTTTCGCGCATGATTAAGTAATCCTGACCATCAATTTGGATTTCGGTGCCGCTGTATTTGCCATAAAGGATGGTATCGCCTGCTTTTACAGCAGTTGGTTCATCTTTTTTGCCGGGTCCTGCTGCTACTACTGTTCCGCGTTGTGGTTTTTCTTTTGCAGAGTCAGGAATAATGATTCCACCTGCTGTTTTTGTTTCCGCTTCTGCCGGTTTTACCAGCACTCTGTCTTGTAAAGGCTTTACGCTTACGTCTGCCATAACTATGTTGTTTATTTAGTTAAAAAATTTGTTGTGCGATAGGCATATCGAAATACGTGCCAAGTATGATGGAGTGTCAATTTTGGCAGTTCTGTCAGGCATAAGTGGCAGAAAAATCAATAAAAAGTGAAAAGGTGATGACGAAATGTCGGTGTGCGATTCGTTCTGAAGAAACAGAAGCTACACTTTGGCATTTTTACCTGCAAACGCTTTTGCAATAAAATATTGACCTGTAATGTAAAGTGTCATTATGCACACTCCGGCAAGCGGCAATTCGCTATTAAAAATGAATTTGTTTACTGCAATAATTGAGTCGGAAAGCATAAACAGCAATGCGCCTGCAAAGCCATTTAAGAACATATTTCTGGGCACGCGCCCAAAGTTGTTCATTGCTGCAAGTACCATTACTGCAATGGTTAAGGAATACACTAAAACAGGAATTTTCATTTCTGCTGGCACGGGCGGAAATATCCAAAATACTAATGCAACAAAGTAGGCGATTAAAGGTGCCGCTACCATTGGGTTGCGTTTCAATAATGCCGTTTTGTTATCGGTCGATTTTACAAAAGCGGAAATGTATAATATATGTGTAACCAAGAAGCCACCCAAGCCTGCCAGAAAGAAGTTTGGATGTTTGGATATACCAATCAATACAGTATCATCAATGTTTTTGGGCACAAACATCAATGCTACATCGCCAATCCATGAAAAGAAAAATGCTACAACCATAATTTTTTGAATGCTTGATAATGTGCCTATTCCTTGCACAAAAGCAAAAATCAAAACAGGCATTAACAGTGGCTTGGTTGCTACTCTTAACAGCGGCAAGTCAAAAAACTCTGCTGATATTTCTAACAATGCAATTAGTGCATAAATCATTGTTAATGCGTTGCTCATCTGTATGTTATTTAATGCCGAAAGTAAGATTTTCAGTTATTGTACGTAGCGCTCAATATTCTTAGAAAATTTGCGTATAACTTTATTGTATTTCATATAAAATGGTGGTTAATTATACATTAAGTTATTTTTGCAAATATTTTTTTTGAGTGTAAAGCATTGATTTTATTGGTAGTTACAACTATGGTAAAAAATTTTTACTACAAACAACTATGATTTTCAATGTATAATGAAATATTTTCTGTTACCTTTGCATCACATTTATAAAACATAAAAACATTAAACAATGGCTGAAAACAAAACACAAGACGCATTGCGCAGATTATTCTACGCAAGTGTGGGTTTAGCAACCGAGGCTTCTGAGCGCCTTCAAGACGTAGTAGAAGATTTAATCGAGAAAGGTCGCTTAAACGAAAAAGATGGTCAAAAAATCGTAAACGATTTGTTGAAAAAAACTGAAGGTCGCAGAAGCACTATCGAACAAAAGTACAATGAAACTGTAAAGAAATTTGTTCGTCTTGGTGCGTCAGAAGTTGAAAAACTTTCAAAGCGTATCGAGAAATTAGAAGGTCAATTAGTTATTAAAGGTGCAAAAACTGTTGCAAAGCCTGCTGCTAAAAAAGCTGCTGCTAAACCTGCTGCTAAAAAAGCTGCCGCTAAAAAGCCTGCTGCTAAACCAGCTGCGCCAGCTTCAACCGAAGCATAAACTTTCGTTTTGTGAAGTCAAACCGCTTCCGATTATTCGGGGCGGTTTTTTTTATGCATAAAAAATGAATGTTTCAGAATCTGAAACATTTGAAACGCGACCATCGTAAATGAGGGAAAATAAAGAAAAACTCACACATGGAAGCTACATTTAAACCAATAGAATTTGTGCGCAAAAAGTCAGATTGTACACAGTTGATTCAGCAATTTCACAGTAAGGCAAAAACCGCGGTTGCAAAAAAGAATTACAAAGTTTATGAATCGGTGATGCACACCGTTGTGTTTGGCAACCTGCCCGAAATTTTAGTTTTGGGTTCAGAGGTGAAACGTAGGGGGGCAACCTCGCCCGATGAACAGTTGGCTTGGGAGTATTATGTATTGTTTGAAGATACTTTTGGTGCTGTTGTGCATCAGTCGTGGCTTGCTTATATGAACAAGAAGTATGAAAAAGGCGACACCATAATTTTTAAATTCTTGATGCTCTTTCTTACCGAAAATTTTTACGAAAGCTGGAAAGTGAGCGAACCGCGAGATACCGTAAAAACAATGGTGCGCAATTCGGTATTGGCATAAAAAAATCAATCATGTATTTTGTCTAATTCATCATGGCAGTGAGGAACTTCATTGCTGTGATGTTTTTTTGTTTTTACCCAAAAGCGTACGGAAATTGCTGTAAAGTCAAAGTGAATTAAACATCTTTTACTTGTGTTTTTAGCGCTTCTATTTGCCTGATGTGGTGATGGATATGTTCATAACAAAAGCGAATGGTTTGGTTGGCATTAAAGTAGCCGGCTACGGGATGTTTGAAGATGAGTTTGTTGGCAGTTTCTTCGTCAAAATTATTCAGTAAAACAGCAAAATCGTTGTGTAGTAAATCCCACCTTTTGGTGATTTCGGCAAATGAGATATTGCCGCTTGGTTCAACCGGAGCTTTAGGTGGCACTTTAAATTTTTTTGATGAACGCAAATACAATTTTAAGAGAAACGTGCGCCAAGTATGTTTAAATGTTGCTTGATATAATTTGTCTTCGCCAGAGGTTTTCTTTTTTATAAAACCCACAGTGGCAGTTTCTGATAAATAAAGATGTTCTAATACTTGATTGATGCTCCAGGTGGTTGCGTTGGGTTTGAATGTGCGTTGTGTTTCCGATAAGGTCTGCAATTCTTTCAATACATCGTTGCGCAAGGCTTTAAGTTCATCAAAGTTTTTTTGTAAAGATTTTATCATAGTGCAAATTGAATGGTATGTAAAAACAATGCGTACATTACTTAACTCCGTATTTGTGTTTGTATTTATCTTGAAGCTCTGTTTGCTTATTACTTAGGTCAATTTCTTTACCATTTAAAAAAGCTTTTGTGATAATGGATGTGCGCATGTCCAATACATCGCCTTTCGAAACAAACAAACTCGCTTTGTTGCCCACAGCGATAGTTCCAATGTTGTTCAAGCCAATAATAGCCGCAGGAGTTGCTGTGATAGATTGTAGTGCGGCTTCTTTATCTAAGCCATAAGCGGCTGCGCTTCCTGCTACAAAAGGTAGATTGCGCACTTGCCAAAATCCCGGCATTGATAATGCAAAAACAACCCCTGCTTTTTGAAGTATAGTGGGTGTTTTATAAATGCTATTTACGTCATCATCATCATTCATAGGTAGTTCGTGCAGGCGATTTAGCACTACCGGAATTTTTTTACTTGCCAGTTCATCGGCTATGCGCCAGCTATCTTCGGCACCCACCAACACCAACTTTACTTGTAACTCTTCGGAAAATGCAATAGCGTGTTGCATTTCTTTTACGTGGCTTGCACGCACAAACACATTTTTTTCTTTCTCAAACACACCGCGCATTGCTTCGAAACGAAGGTTTTTTTTATCATGTTTTTCGG
>CAZYXR010000006.1:38012-48756 GCA_964650845.1 uncultured Chitinophagaceae bacterium | reverse complement strand
TGCTTATCGTAATCTTTGTTTAGTTCTATTCCTTGTGGATTTGCCCACCAGCCTTTGCGATTGTACATTTGTGGCCACGAAATCCAAATGCCATCATCCTGTTTTTCGGCTGCATCTTCCCAGTTCCACCCATCTAATTTTACTACCGATGAGCTACCCGAAACTCTACCACCATGCGGGGCTACCTGTGCATACAAAATTCCATTTGAACGCACCGTGCCTATTACTTTTGAATCGGTATTGTATGCAATAATGCTACGCACATTCGGGTTGAAACTTCCTGTTTCGTAATGGTCGTTTGAAGCGCGAACGGACTCTACTTCGCTCAATCCCAAATAGGTATTCATTGCAATAAGAGAAGGGTAGATGTGTTTTCCTTTGCAATCAATTATTTGCCCAAGTGTTTCATCGGTTTTAAACTGTGGATTGCTTTCTACAATAGTGATTGTTCCGTTGTTGAAACTTACAACTGCATTTTCTAAAACTTTTCCATTGCCGATGTGTACTGTTCCACCCTTTAGTGTAACAAGCTGCGCAGATGCCGCGAAAGCAATGCCGAAAACTACAATGGATGCGAAGGCAGATTTAAACTTCATAAAAACAATAATAAGAACTTCAAATAAGGTTTTACGCATATACCTTTTGTTGTTTCGGTTGCCGATATTTGCGTTTCGTAGTTTTCTATTTACAGTTCACGGTTTTACATAGTTAATTTGCCACATGCAAGCAATAAATATTTACATAAAAATATTGGCATTACTGATTTTTGGTGCTGTTCTCCGCACACTTTTTCAAATAGCTTATTTGGGTGCAAGCAGAGAAAATCATGGGTTTGGTCCCGATGTGGAAACGCGCAATTTTATGTTCGTTGCATTATATTTTTTGATACTGATGATTTGGAGTATCGTAACGATAAGAAAGAACGATTTGCCTTATCGTGTTGCACAAATAGTGGGCATATCTGTGTTAGCAGTGCCGGTAATCGTTTACTTGGCCTTGCAGTAAAGGACAGTTAAAGTTTTACGATTTTCTTTTTAACCGTGACATTGCCATGCTGCAAATGCGCAAAGTAAATGCCAGCTGGTAAATTGCTTATGTCAATATTGGCAAATCGAAGATTGTCAATTGCTGTATTGATAACTTCTTTTCCCAATGCGTCATGCAATACAACACTTGAGAAAACTTGTTGCGATTGAATGTGCAATGTATTCATTGCTGGGTTTGGAAAAACACTAACCAACTTATCGGTAAGCTCGTGCGTTGCAAGCACTTCGGGAATATTATAGGCTGCAAGAAACAAATCATTATTATCGGCCATTGGCACACCAATGTTTCCAAAGTAGCAGGTGAATAAATAATATCCTGCAAGGTATGCCTTTTTGTTGTGTACAGTAACTGCTAAGGCAGCATCTGTTTGCACACCACCAGCCGATTGCACAAATCTGAAATTTCCATCGGCATCGTATGCAGCAAGGAAAATTCCCCTGTCGCTATCGGTAACGGCATTGCCACTAAAGGTGGCATAATTTTCAAACATGCCCGCTACATAAACATTCTCATCTTCATCTAATGCAACAGCATTTGCAACATCAAGTTTGCCGCCTCCTGCACCTCGCGCCCACAACACATTGCCTGTATTGTCATACTTTACTAAAAACAAATCGTTCCATCCATTAAAAGTTAAAGTGTTTGAGCCAAAAGTTGCTTCTGCTCCATAATAGCCAACCATGTATGTATTGCCTTGCGCATCGCAGGTAACAGCGGTAGCTTGGTCTTCGGAGCTGCTTCCTGCTCTTTTTGCCCAATTCAAATTTCCATTATTATCGAAGTTTGCAATGTATGCATCGTAGCTTGGGGTAGAAGTATTTAGTTGAACACTATCAAGCCGAAGTCTATTTTCAAAATACCCGCATACCGCTATGCCATTATTCTTGTCGAAAGCAACCCCTGTTGCAGTGTTGTTAGAGTTGCCAATGGTACTTTTTGCCCATCTGTAATTGCCGTTTTCATCTAAACTGAATACAAAACTTTCTATGAAATTATTGGTGGTGGAAATTGTATTGCTTCCAATATTCATGGCTGTTTTATAAGTGCCGCATACATAGCTGTTTCCCGCATTGTCCACCGCAATGCCATAAGCAATATCAGTATTTGCTCCGCCAGCTTGTTTGGCCCAAATTACGTTGCCATCTAAATCAGTTTTTATGATAAAAATGTCATAGCTGCCAGTTGAAGTAAGCTTTGTGTTGCCAAAGGTTGCTGTGTCTTCAAAATAACCACATAAATAAAGTGCGCTGTTGTGATAAGCTATGGATTGCGCCTTTTCGTTGGCAAGCCCGCCATAGGGTTTTGCCCATTGCAGCACACCCGTGGCAGAATATTTTGCCAAAAAAACTTCAAATGCAGTGCCGCCAACATAGGTGCTTCCAAATGTTGCACCTCCTGCCACATTGCCTGTAATGTAAACATTACCTTGCTCGTCATGCGTAACCGATGTGGCAACATCGCTGCCGAGAGCGCCAACGCCCGTAGCCCACTCAAATTCTTGTGCATAAACACTTTGTACAAAACCCGAAAAACTAAAAGCTACAAGAAAAAGTAAATGCTTCATTTGGAAGGGGTGGTAAATATAAGAAAAACATTCTGTTGATTTTAGCACAATATCAGGCGAATGTTAGGAATGCTTATGCTACTTTTGCGGGCAAGATTTCCAAATAAAACATGGCTAAGTATATTTTCGTAACCGGTGGAGTTACTTCATCGCTGGGTAAGGGTATTTTTGCTGCTTCGCTTGCAAAGCTTTTGCAAGGTCGCGGGTATAGAGTTACCATTCAAAAGTTTGATCCATATATTAATGTGGACCCGGGCACTTTGAATCCTTATGAACATGGCGAATGTTATGTTACAGAAGATGGAGCCGAAACTGATTTGGATTTAGGGCATTACGAGCGTTTTTTGAACGTGCCAACTTCGCAAGCCAACAACGTAACTACCGGTAGAATTTATCTTACTGTTATCACCAAAGAAAGGCAAGGAGCTTATCTTGGAAAAACAGTGCAAGTAATACCGCATATAACCGATGAAATAAAGCGCAGAATGTTGCTGCTTGGGCAAAGCGGAGAATTTGATATTGTAATTACTGAAATTGGTGGTACCGTGGGCGACATCGAAGCGCAACCTTATATTGAAAGTGTGCGCCAATTGCAATGGGAACTTGCCGAAGAAGATACTTTGATTTGTCATCTTACTTTGTTGCCGTATCTGAAAGCTGCTAAAGAGTTGAAGACAAAACCTACGCAACACAGTGTAAAACAATTGCAGGGCTTTGGTTTACAACCCGATATTTTGGTTTGCAGAACCGAAGTAGATATGACGGATGATTTGAAAAAGAAGTTAGCATTGTTCTGCAACGTTAGCCGTGGTGCTGTGATACAAGCAATGGATGTTGAAACTATTTATGATGTTCCATTAGAGTTTCAAAAAGAAGGCTTGGATGTAACGGTGCTAAACAAATTGAAGTTATCTACCGATAATGAAAGCAATCTTACCAATTGGAAAGAGTTTGTTTACAAGTTAAAACATCCAAAACACGAAGTGAAAATAGGCTTGGTTGGCAAATACATTGAATTACAAGATGCTTACAAGTCAATCCACGAGTCGTTCATTCATGCCGGAGTTGCAAATGAGTGTACTGTGCGTGTAGAATGCGTTCACTCCGAAGATATTGATGAAGCTAATGCTCACGCATTGTTGGGGCATTTAGATGGGGTGTTGGTTGCCCCTGGATTTGGCAACCGTGGCATAGAAGGAAAAATTGCTGCCATAAAATATGTGCGCGAAAACAACATTCCATTCTTTGGTATTTGCTTAGGAATGCAGTGTGCCGTAATTGAGTTTGCCCGCAATGTATTGGGTTATGCCGATGCGCATTCAACAGAAATGAATGAGCGCAGCAATTACCCTGTAATCGCCATGATGGAAGAACAGAAAAATGTTACTGATAAAGGTGGCACCATGCGCTTGGGTGCGTATAAATGTTTATTGCAAAGCAACTCGCTTGCCGCATCATTATACAGCTCCACAGAAATTTCTGAACGCCACCGCCACCGCTACGAGTTTAATAACAAGTATCTTACCGAGTTTGAAAATGCAGGTATGCTCGCTACCGGAAGAAATCCCGATACCAATCTTGTGGAAATTGTGGAAATTCCATCACATCCATTTTTTGTTGGTGTGCAGTTTCATCCCGAATTAAAAAGTACGGTAGAAAACCCACATCCAGTATTTGTAGGATTGATAAATGCCGCAATGAAAAAAAAACAGCATGATGCGCTAATGCGTATGGAAGCTAAAGCGGTAGAAGCCTAAGGTTTATTTTAAGTTTCTTTTAGCCCAAGCTAAATTGTTTTTAGCAAGTGTGTATTCAGGCCTTAGTTGCAGAGCTTGCTCGCAGGCTGCTGCCCCTTCGGCAAAGCGATTTAGAGAATTATATGCCGAGCAGATATTGTTCCATGCTTCGGCATAATTTGGTTTTATTTTCAATGCTGCTTTGGCTGCAACAATACATTTTTCAAAGTCTTTTGCTTCGTAGTAATTAAGGCTTAAATCCAGATAACCTTCGGCTGTGGGTTGCGCTTTTAGCGTTTCTTCCATCGCTTCCAATTTCGATTTTCCTGTTGCTGTAACACTTAAATATTCTTTTGCTTTGGTATCGTTTGGCAGCACTTGCAAAGTTTGTTCACAAATTTGTTTTAGCTCTTCCAGTCTTTTGGTTTCATACAGTGCATCCATTAGCAAATATCGCGCTTCAACCTGTGCATCACTCATCTCTAAACACTTTTTTAAATAGGCAATTGCATCTTCTTTTTTTCCTTGTTTGTACAAATATTTTCCGTAATAAAAATAGTTGTTGGGATAGCTTTTGCCATACTCTAAACCTTTGGCATAAAACGCTCCAGCTTCATCAGTTTTTCCCATAGCCTCTTTTACTATTGCCATATTGATATACAAGTATGAATAATATGGCCACAATTCTAAACCACGACTGAAATACTTTTCGGCTCCAACATAATCGCCACGCGCCATCAATGCCAATCCATAGTTCATCAATCCGCGACCATTCAATGGGCTTTTTTCGGTTACATCTTTCCATAGTGTTTCTTCGGTAAGCCAAACTTTATTGCGCTGAAATGTTCCGTAGGCATAGCTGCTTAAAAAGATGAGTGCGAAGGCAGCGATAGCTGCAACAGGAATTTTCAACCATATTTTTTCAAACAAAATGTACAAAGCCCAAGTAAGAGCAATTGCTGTGCCTACATGCGGAAAAAACTGGCGATGGTCGTTCATTACTTCTGCCAAGGGTACCAATGTAGTAGGTATCAATGCCAATAAAAACCAACTGATGCCGAAGGCAATAGGACGATATTTTTTTGTTTTTGATGTGTAAAAGATTGTAAAAATTAAACTTGCCAGAAACACAAAACCAATCAATGCGCGAAAGTCGGTTACGGTTTTAAAAGTTCCCCAGTCGGTATCGGCACTAAGCTGCAGCGGCAGCAAAAACATGGATACATAATGAAGATAAACGTATGGCTGAGTAATTACATAATTGAGTAGTGAACTGCCGCCCGGCTCAAACATTCCTTCTTCCATTTTTTTGATAAAGAAGTAAAGCCCAATTGCTAATAAAAAAGATGGTAATGCCAATTTTGTAAGGTCTGCTATTCTCCATTTTGCAAAGTCGAAAAGGCTGATTTGTTGCTCAAAAAGAATGTGATACACCAGCAGCATGGGGGCAAACATGATAACAGTAGGCTTAGCAGTGGCGCCAATAACTATTGGTATCAGATACAGCAAATACTTTTTAGAAGTGTTTGAATATTGATATATCACAAAGCCAAGTACTACAAAAAAAGTGGAAAGCGAATCGGAACGCGAAATTATATAATTGATGGTTTCGGCACTTACCGGATTCAATAAATACCATGCTGTAGCAAACAGTGCGATAAAAGCATTAGGAGTTGAGTTTGATGCAGTGTCTAATATTTTTTTGAAAAAGAAAAACATCAAAATACCTTGAGCTACGAAAAACAAAAAGGTAGAAAGATGAAACCAAAAAGGTGTGTAACCATTTTGACTAAAAGTAAGTCCCAGCCAGTAATCAACTGCAAGTGTGGTACTCACCAAAGGGCGGTAGGAACCATGCGAAGGAATAGAGCTGAAAGTTTTACAATCTTTAAAAAACAAAGGAATGTTTTGAATGCTTTGGATGTAAATATTGTTTTGAACGGTGTGCGAATCGTCAAAGTGAAAATCGTTGTTCCAATGATTGCTATATGCCAATATCAAGATAAAAAGGGCTACTATCCCCGCAGCAATAGTTTTATAGTTTGCATTCATCGCTGCTAAGAAAAGAGAAAAATTGCCAAACAGAATATTTCGATTCTGCTTTGGCAGTGAATTTGTTTGCAATTGGATATTGATACATAAAAGCTAAGTTTGTTTTAATGAAAAATGAGCAGAAGAACAATCCCTTGCATGGTATTACTTTAGAAGCAATGCTTTGGCATCTTGTGGCGGTTTATGGCTGGGATAAAATGGGGCTGCGCATCAATATTCGCTGTTTTACTCATGAACCGAGTGTAAAGTCGAGTCTTACTTTTTTGCGCAAAACTGCGTGGGCACGCACCCAAGTAGAAAAATTGTACTTAGAAAGTTTGGAAAAGTAAATCAATACACCGGGCTGTTTATTGAAGTGGTTTTAATTATTGAAATTGTCTCACCTTAGCTGAGTTTAGGTTTGCAAGAAGCGTTTGGCTTTTGCCCAACAAAAGACGCGTAATTACAAGTAGTTAACTGTGAATTTGAATCGTTTTTGCCAACCTCATTGCTTTTTCTTTTACATCATCAACATTGCTTTGTAAAGAATCGTGTGTTAGCACAACTGCCATTCTGCGGTATGGTCTGGTAGTTGGTTTACCAAAAATGCGCACCTCTGTTTGTTTTTCTTTCAATACATTTTCTATTCCTGTAAATGTAGGATTGTTGCCTTCTTGTGTTGCAAGTATCACAGCACTTGCGCCATTTTTTTCTAACAGAATTTCGGGAATTGGTAAGCCTAATACTGCGCGTAGGTGCAGTTCAAATTCGTTTAAGTTTTGTGTGCCGGCAAGTGTTACCATTCCAGTATCATGCGGCCGGGGCGAGAGTTCGCTGAAGTAAACACCGTCATCTGCCAAGAAAAATTCTACACCCCACAAGCCAGCGCCTGTCAAGGCTTTTGTAACTTTTGCCGCAATGTTTTGGGCTTCGTGTAAATGAGCAGATGATGCATTGGCAGGTTGCCAGCTTTCTTGATAATCGCCTCGCTCTTGCCTGTGACCTATTGGCGGGCAAAACAATGTTTCGCCATTTTTTTGCGTTACAGTAAGCAATGTAATTTCGGTATGGAAATTTACAAATGCTTCTACAATTACTTCGTCAATATCACCACGTTTGCCGCTTTGCGAATAGCTCCAAGCTTTTTCAATATCGGCTTCACTTTTAATAGTGCTTTGGCCTTTGCCCGATGAACTCATTAAAGGTTTTACTACACAAGGTATTCCTATTTCTTTTACAGCAACTTTTAGTTCATCTAAGGTAGTTGCGTAGCGATAATCGGCAGTGCGCAAGCCAAGTTCTTTTGCTGCCAAATCGCGTATTGCCTTTCGGTTCATGGTAAAATTTGCTGCGCGGGCACTTGGAACAATTTGAATGCCTTGTTGTTCAAAACCATAAAATGTTTCTGTTCGAATGGCTTCAATTTCAGGTACTATAATATCGGGTTTGTGTTTTGCAACAATGGCATTTAGCTCATCACCATTCAGCATGTTTAACACTTCGCGGGCATCGGCCATTTGCTGTGCCGGAGCATTGTTATAGGAATCTACAGCAATTACATATTGCCCTATTCGCTTAGCTGCAATTACAAATTCTTTGCCCAGTTCTCCGCTGCCCAGCAGCATGATTTTCTTTTGCATGAAAAAGGTTTTTCGAGTGGCGAATATCTTCAAAAAAGTATCATTCAAAATATTATCTATTCTTGTTTCACAATTACACTTTGAGTAAGTATTACATAATTGCGGGTGAGGCTTCGGGCGATTTGCATGGCGGCAATTTAATTCGTGCCATTATGCAATGCGACAACCATGCAACGGTGCGTTGTTGGGGTGGCGATAATATGCAAGCAGCGGGTGCCGAAGTGGTAAAGCATATCAAAGATTTGGCATTTATGGGTTTTTGGGAGGTATTGAAAAACTTACCTCAAATTTTGCGCAACATCAATTTTTGCAAGCATGATATTGTATTGTTTCAACCCGATGTTGTAGTGTTGATTGATTACCCTGGTTTTAATTTTCGCTTGCTTAAGTTTTTAAAACAACATGGCTTTAAGGTTGTATGGTACATCTCGCCACAGGTGTGGGCGTGGAAGGAAGGCAGAGTGAAAAAGATTAAACGATATGTTGATCGCTTGTTGGTGATTTTTCCCTTTGAGGTTGACTTTTACAAAAAGTGGAATGTAGCTGCAACATTTGTGGGGCATCCACTTTTAGATGTTATAGAAACGAATGATACGGAAAGTAATGAGCGCAATGTGATTGCGCTTTTGCCGGGCAGTCGCAAACAAGAAATTGAAAAGATGTTGCCCCTGTATGTTTCTGTGGCAAAACAATTTCCTGAAAAGAAATTTGTGATTGCCGGAATGAGCATTCATGGCAAAGCCTACTACGAACAGTTTATTCAAAATTCTGCTTGCGAGTTGTGGCTCGATGAAACATACAAGTTGTTAAAGATTGCACATGCCGCAATTGTAACATCAGGTACTGCCACTATGGAAACAGCTTTGTTTAATGTGCCGCAGGTAGTGTGTTACAAAGGAAGTGCGCTTTCTTTTTTTATTGGTCGAATGCTGGTGAAGGTTCCATTTATAGCAATGGTGAATATTGTGTGTGGCAAAAAAGTTGTAACAGAATTGATTCAACATCAGGCATCGCAAAGTGCAATAGTTGCGGAGGTAGAACAGCTTTTAGAACCTCGCGTTCGCTCGCAAATATTAGCCGATTATGCTTGGATGAAAGCGCACCTTGGTGGCGCGGGTGCATCTGCAAGGGCTGCACAAGAGATAATAAAAGTAGCGCAAAGCGGTAGTGTTTAATTTGACTTAGCAGCAAACGAAAAACTTGCATAGTATTGTCATTGTTTAAAGCTATCTGTTTATTGAGTAACAACTAACTTTTGTTTAATTGACCTCGCATCTCCATGTTCAACTTATTGCCGACTTTGTTCACCGCAAAGGTATTCGCCATGTGGTATTTTCTCCAGGCTCACGCTCTGCTCCGTTTGTAATAGCTTTTCAGGAGTATAATGCAATAAAAAAGTATGTTATTGCCGATGAACGAGTTGCCGGATATTTTGCTCTGGGTATTGCGCAGCAGTTGCAGCAACCGGTAGTATTGGTGTGTACTTCAGGCACTGCTGTTTTAAATCTTGCACCAGCAATTTGTGAAGCGTATTACCAACACGTTCCATTGATTGTTGTTACTGCCGATCGCCCTGAGTTTGCTCATGAAAAAGGCGAGAATCAAGCCATTTTGCAAAGTGAAATTTTTGCTAATTATGTTTATCAAAGCATTGATGTTTCTTCTGTATTTACCACCATCGAAAAGCAGTTATTGATAAATGTTTTGAATGGAACTTTTCAAAATTTAGAAGATATGTGCAAGCCAATTCATTGGAATGTACATATCCCCGAGCCATTGTATGAAATTGCTGCCGAAGAAATTGGTTATTACGAGGTGAGTAACGAAGAAAGGTCGAATGAAGTGTTGGAAGAACTGCTTAAACCTGTGGCGGCAGAGTGGAAAGGAAACACACGAATTTTAGTAATCATAGGCACGCATTTAATAGATGCAGAAACAAGTTCTGTTATTCGAAAAATAAATCAACAACAGAATGTTGTATTTATTGGTGAGCAAACTGCCAGTTTGAATCTTTGTGGGGTTTCGCAATGCAATGCCGAAGCAGCATTTGCCTTGGCAGAAGAAGATAGCAAACTTTATGCACCAGGTATTGTGGTGACGGTTGGAAAACTTACAATTTCCAAAAGACTTAAAGCATTTTTCAAAAAACATAAGCCTGCTTTTCATTGGCATCTCTCACCCACTTGGGGCGAGGGCGACAGTTTTGATGCGCTCACTATGGCTGTGCCATTTAAGTTGGTAGATTTTTTAAACAAAATGCCCGAAGCAATTACTGCCGATAAAACTTTTAAAAAGCGATGGGAAGTATTAAAACAATCTTCGCTACAAGTAACCGAAAAGTTTGCAACAGCAATTCCTTTCAGCGATTTCAAAGTGTATGCCGAAGTATTTGCGCTTCTGCCCGATAATGTCAATTTACAGTTGGGCAATTCCACACCTGTGCGTTATGCGCAGTATTTTTCATTGCCTATAACAACGCAAGTAAATTGCAATAGGGGTACAAGTGGTATTGATGGCTGTGTAAGCACCGCAGCCGGTGCTGCTGCAGTAAATAACAAACTTACAGTTTGCATTGTTGGCGACATTAGCTTTTTCTACGATAGCAATGCGCTTTGGAACAATTACCTTTCTCCAATGCTGCGCATCATTGTAATAAATAACGGTGGAGGAAATATTTTCAGAATGGTGGAGGGAGCAAGTACGGTAAAGAATTTTGAAACTTTTTT
>CAZYXR010000006.1:20363-38002 GCA_964650845.1 uncultured Chitinophagaceae bacterium | reverse complement strand
GAAACCCCTCATCAGCTTACCGCAAAACATCTTGCTTCCATGTATGAATTGCCCTATTACATTTGCACCTCGCTCGAAGAATTGAAACTAACACTTCCAAGTTTTTTCGACAACAGTTCGAAAGCGCAAATTCTGGAAGTGAAAACAGATGGAGAAATGAGTGCAGCTATTCACAAACAATATTTTGAATTTATAAAAGCAAACAGATGAACAGAAACTGGACAAGTATTAAAAACTACGAAGAAATTAAGTTTGAATTTTTTGAAGGGATTGCAAAAATCACCATTAACCGTCCGCGATATCGCAATGCATTTACACCACTTACGGTGAAGGAAATGATTGATGCTATGAATATCTGTCGCGATAATCAAGAAATTGAAGTGGTTGTGCTAACAGGCGAAGGCGATATGGCTTTTTGCAGCGGTGGCGACCAAAATGTGCGCGGGCATGGCGGTTACGTTGGCACCGATGCTGTGCCACGATTGAATGTACTTGATTTGCAAAAGCTGATTCGCTCTATCCCCAAAGCTGTTATTGCCATGGTAAATGGTTATGCCATTGGTGGTGGGCACGTTTTGCATGTGGTTTGCGATTTGTCTATTGCTTCCGAAAATGCAATTTTCGGACAAACTGGGCCAAAGGTTGGTAGCTTTGACGGAGGCTTTGGCGCAAGCTATCTTGCACGTGTGGTAGGGCAAAAAAAGGCGCGCGAAATTTGGCTTTTGTGCGATCAATACAATGCTCAAGAAGCTTTGGATATGGGCTTGGTAAACAAAGTGGTGCCGCTCGATATACTGGAGGAAGTTACAGTAGAGTGGTGCAAAAAGATACAACAAAAATCTCCGCTTTCTATTCGCATGTTGAAGTCATCTTTCAATGCCGAATTAGACGGGCAAGCAGGTATTCAAGAGTTGGCGGGTAATGCTACTTTGCTGTATTATTTAAGCGATGAAGCCAAAGAAGGCAAAAACGCTTTTATAGAAAAACGCCAACCCGATTGGAAGAAATTTCCGAAGTTTCCATAGCAGATTATGGTTGGTTGAATGATATTCAAAACCTTCCTTGGTCCACATCTTTTATAAACTGTATCAATCCGGGATAGTATTCTTCTTGGGCGTCCCACATGCTTAGATGGCTACCTGTGGGGCAAAACAAATAACGACCATTTTTTACCGCTTTGCTCATGGCTTCCATTTCATCTGGATTCATTGAGTCGAATCGCGCACCAATCATCAATGTTGGAACGGTGATTTGTGGCAATCTGCTCCAGCATTCCCAGCCAACTAATCTTCCGCCAGGAACAAACTCACTGGGCCCCTGTAAGATTTCATACACAGGTTGATTGATGTGTTTGAAAGAACGCAATACTGGTTCCGGCCAATCTTTTGCGGGCTTTTGTAAAATGTGTTTGCAGTAGTAATTGTCAAACACTAATTGCTGATAAGTTGGGTCGTAAAACTTTCCTGCATTTTCAAATACCTCTAAAGAATCTACTAATGATTTGCGCATTTGTTCTCGCAACTTTTTGTTGTATGCGCCATATTTTTCGAAGTCGGCAGTCATGTTGCTGATAACAAGACCTTTGATGTGTTGCTGATATTTTAAAGCATATTCCATTCCTAAAATGCCACCCCACGAGTTTCCAACTATGTAAAAGTTGTTGTTGTTCAACCCCAACGCTACGCGTACCTGTTCTAACTCATCTACAAATCTTTCGAGTGTCCATAGCGATGAATCGGTTGGTTGATCGCTGTAGTAAGAACCAAGTTGGTCGTACTCAATTAGCTCAAAGCCTTGTTGTGGAAGAAAATACTCAAAGCATTCCATGTACTCGTGTGTGAGAGCCGGACCGCCATGCAACAGCAAAACTTTGATGCGTGGATTGTTGCCTATTTTTTTTGTCCATACTTTGAATGTGCCTACCTGAGTTTTTATTGGAATCATTTGCACTCCGGCATTTTCTTTGTCTGTTTTTGTGTAATCAAAATATGCGTTTTGCTTGGTGTTGCAGCCAAACAAAGTGAGTAGAAAAATACATGCGAAGGAGAATCTTATCATTGTAAAATTGTTTTCGGTAATGAACATACAACAAACTTGTGCCAATAAAAAAGCCGAAGATTGTAGTCTTCGGCTTTCGTGCTTTCAAATGGAATTTTATTACGAAATACTCATTTGAATTTTCTTTTGAATGTCGGTAACGCTTTCTCTAAATTCTTGGTCTGTATCAATTAAATTTTGAACTGCTTGACAAGAGTGAATAACAGTAGAATGGTCGCGACCGCCAAAGTGTTTGCCTATTACTTTTAAAGAATTTTTGGTGTAATTTTTTGCAAGGAACATTGAAAGCTGACGTGCTTGAACCACCATGCGTTTGCGTGTTTTTTCTTTTAAAGCATCCACAGGTACATTAAAGTATTCGCAAACTGTTTTTTGAATGTAATCAATACTTACTTCGCGGCTCATTGTTTTTACAAAGTTCTTGATGATTTTTTTTGCCAAATCAAGATCTACTTCTTTTTTATTCAATGAAGCTTGTGCCAATAATGAAATTAATGCGGCTTCTAATTCGCGGATATTTGTGTTGATGTTGTAGGCAACAAACTCAACTACTTCGCGTGGCAACTCAATGCCATCGGCATACATTTTCTTTTCGAGAATGCCAATGCGTGTTTCAAAATCTGGCACTTGCAAGTCGGCACTCAAGCCCCATTTAAAACGCGAAAGCAATCTTTCTTCAATGCCTTCCAAATCGCGTGGAGAGCGGTCGGTAGTTAATACCAATTGTTTGCCGCTTTGGTGCAAGTGATTAAAGATGTGGAAGAAAATATCTTGTGTTTTTTCTTTGTTGCTGAAAAACTGAATGTCATCAACAATCAATACATCTATCAATTGGTAAAAGTGTACAAAGTCATTTACCGAATTGTTTTTTACTGCATCGAAAAATTGATTGGTGAATTTTTCGCTGGTTACATATAATACTGTTTTGTTCGGGAAGTGTTGTTTTACTTCATTGCCTACTGCTTGTGCAATGTGCGTTTTTCCTAAACCAACAGCGCCATATATTACTAATGGATTGAATGCTGTGCCACCCGGTTTTTGAGCTACCGCATATCCAGCACTGCGTGCTAAGCGGTTACAATCACCCTCAACGTAATTGTCGAAATTGTAATTCGAGTTTAGTTGTGGGTCAATGTTTATTTTTTTCAATCCGGGAATAACAAATGGATTTTTAATGTTGCTGCCTTGCAGTGTAAGTGGAAAACTTGTTTCAGGGTTTGTTGAGTTTCCGGTGTTGAAGTTAGGGTAGTCAATTGTGCTTGGTGTGCTTTGGCTTTGATCTACCACTATGCGATATTCTAATCGTGCTTCGTTGCCCAATTCGCGCTTTATGGTTTTGCGTAGTAGCGAAACATAATGCTCTTCGAGCCACTCGTAAAAAAACTGTGATGGTACTTGAATTGTAAGTACTGATGATTTTAACTCAACAGGCTTTATCGGCTCGAACCACGTTTTAAAACTTTGCGCACTTACGTTATCTCGTATAATATCTAAGCAGGCACTCCATACCGAAACAGCCGTTTTTTCTTTCATCATAATTTAGGTCTATTTTAATTGTGTGTGAACAAATTTTGAACAGGTGCGATTAACGGTGTGAAAATGTGCATTCGGAAGTGAGAAAAAAAATTTTTTTGCTCTTGAATTTTCAAAATATTTTTCTTCAATGCAATCTCTTATCAAATCTTTTTTCTCATACAATAGTCTTGAAAAAATTTTTTCTTCATCATATATCACATAGGTGTTTCAACTTCTAATTTTTATTGGCGTGTCTGGTATGATTAATCCTTTCTTTTTTTGTTCAAAATAGAAATCTAATCGGCCTAATACTATACCTGCCCAACCCACTTGATTTACTATCACTTTTTTGCCCGCTGCATTTTTATATTCTTCGGGATACGGCAAAAAAGTATGTGTGTGTGCGCCAATAATTAAATCAATGTTTGTGCTGTTTAGTGCCAAATCAATATCGCTCACTTTTTTGTTTTGATATTTGTAGCCAAGATGCGAGAGGCAGATTACTAAATCGCATTTGTAATCGTTGCGCAATTGAGTTGCAATTGTGTTGGCAACAGCTATTGGTTCGGCATACACAGTTTCTCCATACATTGCTTTAGGTACTAAGCCATGTAACTCAATTCCCAAACCAAATACACCAACTTTAATGCCATCGATATTGAAAATTTTATAAGGTTGTGTTTTATCTTTTAAAGGTGTGTTTTTGAAATCGTAGTTGGAGCATAAAAACGGAAAGTTTGCCAATGGAAGTTGCTTGGCAAAACCTTCCATTCCTAAATCAAAATCGTGATTGCCAATTGTTGAGGCATCGTATTGCATTTCGCTCATTAGTTTAAACTCTAATGAACCTTGATACATATTAAAGTATGGTGTGCCTTGCCAAATATCTCCACTATCTAACAGCAATACATTTTTTTCTTCGCTCCTTATTTTTTTTATCACTACCGCACGGTTGGCAAATCCGCCCAATCCTTGATATTTTCCACCATCCATTTCAAATGGTTCAATTCGCGAGTGCTGGTCGTTGGTGTGCAGAATGGTAATGCGTTTGATGTCTCCTTTTGCAAATGCTTCAAATGGAAATTGAGATAGTGCAAAAAGCCCTGCTGCTGCACTTGATTGAGTTAAAAATTTTCTACGATTCATTATCATATTACTCTTTTATTCTGCCATCTAAATTGCTCGATAGTTTTTTTCCATCCTTGTGGATGTTATTGAATGCATCAATAAAGGCTTCTCGAATATTTTTTCTGCTATCTGTTATTTGTTTCCCTTTTAGCATAGATAGGTTGTCTCCACCTTCTGTAAGGTAATCGGAGAGAGCAATTGTATAGGTTTTGCTTTCATTTAGCGGCACGCCTCCTACAAAAATGTTAGTAGCTTTTTTATTGGCAATTGTAAATCGCGCTCCGCTAATTGGCCAACCTCCTGCTGCAGCAATAGCATTAAAAAGTTCTGCCAATTCTTTGCCTGGCAAATCCATCAAAACAAGGCGATTTTCAAAAGGCATGATTTCATAAATTTTGCCGAGTGTAACATTGCCTGCGGCTAATTGTGGTACGCGTATTCCTCCATTATTAAGTATTGATACATCTACTTGTTTATTGCAGCATTCATTTGCTTGTTGTAGTAATACATCTGCCAATAAATTCCCCAATTCGCTTTCGGGCTGCCCTTTCGATATTGTTTTATCATTTACGGCAACAACATGGTTCATTGATTTTTGTAGCGAGTCTTTGTATGGAGAAATTATTGCTGCGATTTTTTCATCTTTTTCACCTTTGTTTTCAATTTGATTTTTGGTGTATTGATATTGCGTTGTAACATATTGCTTGGCGCAACCTGCCAGCAGCAAAATGGAAACAATGTAAAGCGCGAAAAACTTCTTCATGAATATTTATTGTGCGGTAAATTTGGGGAGGAGTGGATGCAACGATAACAATATTTTTTTCGTGTTCGCGTAGTCTTGTTGTTCACTTTTTGTTGCTATTAAATTTACGCCCTCCATTCCTGCATTATTCGAAAAATGTAACAGCAAATGCTGTTGTTTTAAAAAAGTTGAATACTTGTTGATAAAATTTAACCACTTAGTTTTTATCTAAAATGCTGTGTTTTTGGAATGATTGATTTGTAAACCCTATAAAAAATGCATCTTTTTTTGGCTTTCATAAAATCTCAAAACATGCTGAGTATTTAGGATGTGTTTCCCCCGAAAATTATTATATGTTTGGGCAACAAAATTTACTGATATGGCTTATAAAATTTCTGTTCAGCGCGTTGCAGAATCGCGCATTGGTGAGGTCGATTTCAACAACTTGCCGTTTGGTAAACATTTTTCCGACCACATGTTTGTGGCCGATTATCGCGATGGAGATTGGCACGATTGCCGCATCATACCTTTTGGCGATTTTTCGTTGCATCCGGCAACCTCGGCAATACATTACGGTCAGTCGCTTTTTGAAGGTCTAAAATCGGAACGCGACCCCGAGGGCAATCCGTTGCTATTTCGTCCATTAAAAAATCTTGCGCGCCTTAATATTTCTGCTCAAAGAATGGCAATGCCGCAGTTTCCTGAGGAACTTTTTTTGAATGCAATTGATAAGTTAATTACGCTCGATAAAGATTGGGTTCCAACTGCTGACGGTTCATCATTGTACGTGCGCCCATACATGTTTGCTACCGATAAATATGTAGGAATAAAAGTAGCCGATAACTATCGCTTTGCAATGTTTAGTTGCCCTGTTGGTAGATATTATTCTAAACCGGTTAAAGTGTTTATTCACGATTATTATGTGCGGGCTTTTCCGGGTGGTACGGGCTTTGCAAAGGCCGCTGGAAATTATGCTGCTTGTATGATGCCTATGCAAGAAGCACAACAAAAGGGCTACGATCAAATTCTTTGGTTAGATGGTATTCATCACCGCTATTTGCAAGAAATTGGCACGATGAATGTTTTTATTATCATCGATGGAATAATTATTACTCCATCTTTAGAAATAGGAACAATCTTAGATGGTGTTACTCGCGATAGTATGATTCGCCTTGCCGAGGATGAAGGTTATATTGTGCAAGAACGCGATATTTCGGTAGATGAAATTGTGAATGCCTATCATGAAGGAACATTAGAAGATATGTTTGGCACCGGCACCGCAGCTACAATAGCTCCAATTCAAACTTTCCATTACAAAGGCTTTGATTACGAATTGCCACCGGTAGAAGGACGAGAAATTTCAAACAAATTGCGCGATAGATATTTCTCTATCAGAGCCGGACGTGCAGAAGATGTTTTCGATTGGATTCATCAAGTACCCGTAGATGTTTACGCTAATATTTAGTTGCGGTTTTTAAAAGAAGCAAACTAGATAAGTTAAGCCCCAAACAGCAAGTATATGTTGTTTGGGGCTTTTTGATTTTTTTTCGATTCTATATGCTGGGTTAGTGTTAGCTTGCTGCATTTATTTTTAAACTCACATCGTAACAGCATTTGCCATGAAACAAATAAACACGTTTGAAGAATATGTTGAAAGCTATCAGCAAAGCGTTCAAAATCCAGGAGCCTTTTGGGCGGAAATAGCAAGTAGCTTTTTATGGAAAAATAGATGGAACAATGTGCTGTCGTGGGATTTTTCCTCTGCCGACATTCAATGGTTTGCCGGGGGGCAACTCAATTTGGCTGAAAATTGCTTGGATCGTCATCTTGAAACTAAGGGTGGTCAAACAGCAATAATTTGGGAACCCAATTCGCCCAATACTCCATCGCGAAGTATTACCTATAAGCAGTTGCATGAAGAAGTATGTAAGTGCGCAAATGCACTACAAAAATTAGGCGTTCAAAAAGGCGATAGGGTGTGTATTTATATGCCTATGATTCCTGAAGGAGCTATTGCAATGTTGGCGTGTGCAAGAATTGGCGCGGTGCATTCGGTTGTTTTTGCCGGGTTTAGTTCCGATAGTTTGCGCGACAGAATCAATGATTCGGGTTGTGTAGTGCTCATTACTGCCGATGCTTTTTTTCGAGGCGAAAAGAAAATTGAATTGAAAAAAATAGCAGATGAAGCTTTGTTAGAAACACCTACCATAAAGCATTGTCTTGTGTTTAATCATACCAGTAATGATACCGTAGTTGAAAGCGAAAAGTATGTTTGGTGGCATGATGTGGTTGCCAATGAGTCATCGGTACATGTTGCCGAAAGTGTAGATGCCGAATCGCCATTATTCATTTTGTATACTTCGGGCTCTACCGGAAAGCCAAAAGGTGTATTGCACACTACTGCCGGATACATGATTTTTAATGCGTACACTTTTTTGAATGTTTTCAATTACAAAGAAGGTGAAGTATTCTTTTGCACAGCAGATATTGGTTGGGTTACAGGACACAGCTATTTAATTTATGGCGCATTGCTAAATGGCGCAACAACAGTAATGTTTGAAGGTGTTCCTACTTACCCCGACCACGGGCGTTTTTGGGATGTGATTCAAAAACATAAAGTCAAT
The DNA here is from genome assembly GCA_964650845.1 of uncultured Chitinophagaceae bacterium. Taxonomy (GTDB): domain Bacteria; phylum Bacteroidota; class Bacteroidia; order Chitinophagales; family LD1; genus UBA7692. The sequence goes on along the minus strand of CAZYXR010000006.1, from coordinate 29,935 downwards.
ATTTTCTACACCGCACCTACGGCAATTCGTTCGCTCGAAACTTTTGGTACCGACATTTTTAAGGACAAAGATTTGAGTTCATTGCGTGTGTTAGGGTCGGTGGGTGAGCCAATAAACGAAGAAGCTTGGAAGTGGTATAATGAAAATGTAGGGAAATTGAATTGCCCAATAGTAGATACTTGGTGGCAAACTGAAACCGGTGGGATTTTAATTTCGCCAATTGCTACTGTTACACCGCTTAAACCCGCTTTTGCAACACTTCCGCTACCAGGTGTTCAACCTATATTAGTTAATGAAAAAGGTGAAGAGGTGCTTGGCAATGGGGTTGAAGGAAATTTATGTATCAAATTTCCTTGGCCGGGCATGGCACGCTCTGTGTATGGCGACCATCAACGCTTCCAGCAAGCATATTTTTCTACATACAGTAATTTATACTTTACAGGAGATGGTGCAAAGCGCGATGAAAGTGGTTATTACCGTATAACCGGTAGGGTAGATGATGTAATAAATGTAAGTGGACACCGTATTGGCACAGGCGAAGTAGAAGACGCCATCAATGAGCATTCGGCAGTAGTTGAAAGTGCTGTGGTAGCTTATCCTCACGATGTAAAAGGCCAAGGTTTATATGCTTACATTATCTGCACAACAGCTAATTTGAATCAACAGCAATTGCAAAACGAAATTAAAAGTATTGTAAGCGAAAAAATTGGCGCATTTGCTCGCCCCGACAAAGTGCAAGTGGTGCAAGGGTTGCCAAAAACTCGTAGTGGTAAAATTATGCGAAGAATACTCCGCAAAATTGCAGAAGGTGATGTATCTAATCTTGGTGATATTACTACGCTTCTCGATCCCACGGTTGTGGCTGAAATTGTGAAAGGTAAATTGTGAAGCGATGTGAGGATTGAGCTATAGTGGCTGATTTTCAAAGTATTACTATATTAGAATTCATCTTCTTATATTTTAATGTACAGTAATTGATTTTTGGACGATAACTTGATTTGGTTATTGCTTGTTTCCTTATACATTTGCGCATATTTTTGAAAAGTATGCAGAAAATTTTCCACCCGTTCATCTGCGCGGTAATATTATTTACGTTCAGTTTTTCGTTAAAAGTAGCAGCTCAATGCGACCCACCGTTGGCAGTTGGCGATTTTAGCACAACAATTCAGGCTACTGCTGTTGTAATTGATGTTCAGCAAAACGATACAACAAATGTTTTTGGGCAGCCCTTGGTTGCAGGCTTAGTAACAGAAATTGTAGCTCAACCAACTGTTGGCACAGGTTCAGTTTCTGTGCTTAACAACGATAGCGTAGTGTTTACACCAAATCCAAATTTTGTTGGGCTTACTTTTTTTACTTACAGAGTGTGCTTGCCACAATGTTCTGTTTGTTCTGCCCCGGTTACGGTTGCCGTAAATGTTACTAAGTTTTGCGAAGCTCCATTGGCGGCAGATGATATTTTTAATGTGTATAACAACACCAACAATCGTTTAGATGTAGTTGTTAATGACACATTGAAAACTCAAATTCCTTATACACTTTCAATTGTTTCTACACCAAACCCAGCCCACGGTGTGGCTACGGTTTCGGGCAATCAAATCAACTATTTGAATACCGATAACTTTACTGGGTCATTAACTTTTGAGTATTCAATTTGTTTTAATCGCCCACTTGGCGACACTTGCCCTTCGTGCGATACGGCTCTTGTAGAGTTGAATATTATTGGTAATTGTGTGGCTCCGGTTGCCAATGAAGATTTATTGCAATCTACCCAAGGCGAAAGAGATACAGTAGATGTATTGGCTACTGACGACTTAAACAGTTTTACATTAACCGGAATCAACATAGTAAAAGGAGCAAACCACGGTTTAGCCACTTTGGTGAACAATAAAATCGTTTACCAGTCTAATGTAACTTTTGCCGGAAATGATACAGTTGCCTACGAAGTTTGTACAGCCTGCGGCTGCGATACAGCCGTGTTGGTAATAGCGGTTGCCCCAGCTGCGTGCCAACGCCCAATTGCCATTCTTGATGTTGCGCCAACTGGATACAGCGAAAATTGCCCTTTTACATATCCTGTTTTGGTTAATGATATTAACCCACTAAACTGCGGTTCGCTAAAACTAACCGAAATTGTTTGGGCGCCACAGTTTGGTACTGCAGTTCTTGACACTACTATTCCTGCAATTGTTTACACAGGACCTGGCTTTAACTTAGATACTTTTGTTTCTTTATCTTATAGTGTATGTAACGATGCCGGTTGCGATACAGCAGAGTTGGTTCTGTTTGTTGGTCCATTTGAATGCAATGCTTATGTACCAACACTTTTCAACGATCAGGGCAGTGTTTGTAATCGCGATACACTTGTAATGAATGTATTGAAAAATGATTTCGATCGCGATTTTGGGCAAAAAGTATCATTAAAAAATATTGCAGGCTTGGGAGCGCATGGTGATGCCTATGTAGTAAACGATAGTGTTGTAATGTTTATTCCTTACGATACTTCTTATGCAGGATCTGACTTTTTCTTTTACACTGCGTGCGATGATGCTAATCCAACTTTGTGCGATATTGCTCGTGTAGATTTGACAATTTTCAAGTGCAACAACCCACCGGTGATAAATGAAAATGGCAATCCTATCGACACCATTCATGTAACTTTTCCTGAAGATAGCAGTGTAACAATTTGCTATAATGTAACTGATATTGACAACGACCCTACTCGTGTTGTTACCATCAGTGGAAACATTATTCCGGCAACTACGGTTGATACTTTATTCTCAAAAGATTCAACAGTATGTGTAAACATTGTGCCTATTCCCGATTGGAATGGCAGAGATACCTTTAATGTAGTTGTGTGCGATGTTACCAATTTATGCGATACAGTAGTTGTGGTTGTATATGTTACTCCCGTTAGCGATGGCATTAAAGCTGTAGATGATAGCGTAACTTATGTGGCGGGCACAACCTTAGCAATCAATCAAACGGCTAACGATATTGATGATGATGGCAATGGAATTGAAACAACCGCTGTGTTTGACGATGCAAATGACAATGGAACATTTGTGTTGAACAACGGAGGAAATATTGAATATACACCGAACACTGGTTTTGCAGGTGTTGATACTTTTTATTATGTTATTTGCACTCCTGTAAGTGTATCACCTCAAGTTTGCGATACAGGGATAGTACAAGTTGTGGTTCCGGTAACTGCGGTAGATGATAATGCGTCAACACCATCAGATGCGTCAGTATTTATCAATGTAAAACAAAATGATGCAACAGTAGAAGGTTCTTACTTTTCTACATGCGGAGAGCCACAACACGGAAAAATTGAATTGACTGATACTTTTGCCGGAATAATAAGATATACACCAACACTCGGATACGAAGGTGTTGATTCATTTTGTTACACAGTTTGCGGTATTATCAATGGCATTGCTGTTTGCGATAATGCAATGGTTTATGTGAACGTAGCTCCGCTACCTCCTTTGGAAATACCAGAGGGCTTCTCGCCAAACAACGATGGCATCAACGATAAGTTTGAAATTACCAATATTGACCGCTATCCGCTTTCGCAATTCATGGTTTTCAACCGTTGGGGCGATGTTGTTTGGGAAAATGATGGCGAAGGTTACAAGAATGATTTTGATGGAACTTGGCAACAAAACAACCAGCCATTGCCCGATGCCACTTATTATTTTGTATTGAAGTTAAATGATAATAAAACGAAAGACATTGTCGGCTTCGTAGTCATCAACAGATAAGAAAATTTATAACACTCAATTCATTCTTCAAAATATGAAAAGAATATTGACGCTATTAGCTCTTGCAATGGTTTTTGCAGCAAATGCTCAGCAAGATGCAGAATACACAATGTACCGTTTCAACGGATTGTATCTAAACCCTGCTTATGCAGGCAGCCGCGAAGTGATAAGCACTACGGCAATTTACCGACACCAATGGGTGAATGTGCCAAAAGCTCCGCGTTCGGCATCTGTTGCTGTGCACTCTCCATTGCGCAACAACAACATAGCGTTGGGATTGATTTACACGCACGACCGCTTGGGGGTGGCTAACACCAATAATCTGATGTTGGATTTTGCTTACCGTGTACCATTGGGCAAAAAGAAAAAAGTGAAAATGTCTTTTGGTATTGGTGCCGGGTTTACCAACTACAATGCTAACCTGAATGATGTTAAGACTCAAACAAGTAATGATCCAAGTTTTGCAGGCAATAACCTTAGCCTTTGGTTGCCAAATGTTTCGGCCGGTATTTATGTTTACAGCGAAAAATTTTGGGTAGGTGTAGCTGTACCTAATTTATTGCAAAGCGGTTTGGGTAGCAAGTTTAAAATTTATGATACAGGCGCAAGTGCTGCTCGCAGATACACCCATTTAAACGCAACTGTAGGTTATGTTTTCAACCTTGGTAGAAAAGTAAAATTCATGCCAAGTATTTTAATGAAGTATGTTCCTAAATACGCGCCAATTGATTTTGATTTTAACGTAGCCTTTATTTTTGTTGATAGAGTATGGATTGGTGCAGGCTATCGTTTGCAAGACTCATACAGCTTTATGGCAGCAGTAAATATTACCCGCCAGTTGCGTATAGGTTATGCTTATGATTTAACTGTTTCAAAACTTTCGCCACACACTACAGGCACTCACGAAGTGATGCTTGGATATGATTTTGATTTTAAAGGCAAACGCGTTGTAAATCCACGCTCTGTTCGATACTTCTAATTTTTTAAGCAGACCAAACCTAACATACAAAAGTGATGAAAAGAATATTTGCACTTACACTTTTTGCGGTAATGATATTGAGTGTTGCCCTGCAAGCTCAAACTTCAAGTAAGTCGAAAGCAAAAAGTAACGCAGTTGCTGCGCCAGCGCCAGTTTCAGCGGCAACCACTCAAACAGCGAAATCTTCTTCACCTGTTGCCAATGCAGCCTTGCAGTATGGCGATAGATTGTTTAAGCGCTTTGCTTTTGTTGATGCCATTGCCGAGTATAAAGCAGCAATTAAAAAAGATCCAAGCAGTATTGAAGCTAAAGAAAAGTTGGTGCGTACATACTTGATGTTGAACGACTACACCAGTGCCGAGCCTGTGTTGCAAGAATTAGCAACTATGCCAAGCGCAAAAGCAAATAATATTTTGTTGTATGGTCTTAGTCTTCGTGCAGCAGGAAAATATAAAGAAGCGGCTGAACAGTTTAATAACTACGCACTTTTAAATCCGAGCGATTTTCGTGCATCAGAGTTAGCCAGTGGATTAAGCCGCATGGAAGAACTTGCAAAAGATAACGGCACACACAAAGTAGAAAACTCAAAAGGCGACAACAGCGATGCTTCCGATTTTGGAGTTTCATATTACCGCAACAACGGAATTATTTTTTCGAGCAATAAAGGCAAAAGTGCTTTTGTAGGTCGAACAGATAGCTGGACAGAGCATAAGTATTACGATTTGTATTCTTCGGAAAACGGTAAGGTTGGATTGCTTTCTAAGAAAAAAGTTATCAACTCTAAGTATCACGAAGGGCCTGTAACATTCACGAAAGATTTTAGTGAAATGATTTTTACTCGAAACAACTATTTGAAAAAAACAGGAAAGAGCAAAGACCGAATTGTAAAATTGAAATTATATAGTGCCAAATTCGATTCTGCGGCTGCTAAGTTTGCAAAGCCAACAGAGTTACCCTTGAACAGTAGCGAATATTCAGTAGCGCATCCTACACTTTCTAAAGATGGTAAACGCTTGTATTTTGTAAGCGATATGCCAGGTGGTTATGGCGAAACAGATGTGTATGTAAGTTATAAAGAAGGTGAAACATGGGGACCGCCAGTAAACTTGGGCAAAAATGTAAACACACCAGGGCGCGAGGTGTTTCCGCATATTGCAGATGATGGAACCTTGTATTTTGCTACCGATGCAAGATTGGGTTTGGGTGGATTGGATGTTTACTCTTCATTGTATGCCAATGGCGAATGGGGAAACGTTACTAACCTTGGCGCTCCGGTAAACAGCCCTGGGGATGATTTTAATTACATATTAGATAATACTGGCAAAGCTGGCTACTTGGTTTCTAACCGTGCAGGCGGTGCAGGCGATGATGATATTTATAAGTTCACACGATTTGGTGTTAAGATTTGTGGTACAGTGGTAGATGCAGAAACCAATTTGCCAATAGAAGGTGCAGAAGTGAAAATGAAGCTGGTGGACAAAACTGTTGCATCTAAAAATACCGACAGTAAAGGTGGATTTTGCCATACAGCCGACCCAGGAAAAGAGTATTTGTTTGAAGCGTCAAAGTCGGGATATGAAAACAACTCTGCTACCATTAGCGTAAAATTGACTAATCCATCATTTACCATTCCGCTTACTCCTGCTAAAAAGGATACGCCAGTGGCTCTTGCTCCAGTACAAAATTTGAATGGTTTGAAAGCAGTAGATCCTAAAGATGGAGTTACATTAGTTGTTTGTACTAAAGAACGCAACAAAGGAAATTTGGGCGGTGCAGAAGTTGAGGTTGAAGATAAATCTACTGGTGCTAAATCTACTTGTGTAACTACAGACGATTGCAAATGCAAATTTGTGATAGAGCCAAATAAAGAGTACCACATTACTGCATCTAAACAAGGTTACAGCACTGCTACTAAAACTATCAGCACCAAAGGCGAAAAACCAGGAACAACTAAGTTGGTTGAATTAACATTAGATGTTTTGCGCGAAGGCTTGACAGTTAATTTGGAAAATATCTACTATGATTTAGATAAATGGAATATTCGTCCAGAGGCGGCAAAAGAGTTGAACAACTTGGTGAAGTTGATGAATCAATATCCAAATATGGAAATTGAGTTGAGCTCGCATACCGATAGCCGCGCCAGCGACCAATACAACTTGATTCTTTCTGCCCGCAGAGCAAATTCATGTGTTGAGTTTTTGCGTGATAAAGGAATAGATGTAAAACGCTTGTTGGCAGTAGGTTATGGCGAAACCCGCCTTAAAAATAAATGCTCGAATGGTGTGCAGTGTACCAATGCACAACATCAAGCAAACCGTAGAACGGAGTTCAAAATCTTGAAACTGAAGTAATGAATTTTTAAACGATAAGTAAAGAGGGTTGTTTTGTAGCAAAAACAGCCCTTTTTTGTTTTACATTCTGTTCAATTTCCCTTTTGCGTTATTTTCTGAAAGTGTAAATCCGATTTTGTATTTTTTGGGATTGTGTCGAACACCACAATTTTAATGCCATACTTGCTTTTTTGGTGTTATCGGCTATCTTTGCGTTCCTTTTTTGCAGAAAGTGGGCAAATTTTCATCGTTTTTGCAGCGCAAACCTTTATGTGGTAAGCGTTTGCCGTTGTGTTTGCTTTTTTGCTGCAAGAGGTAAATGTTCAAACTTATAATGTATTTACATGGCTAAGAAAGACAATCGCCCTAATTCAAACTTTTCAAAAATCACCATTATGTTGGCAAGTCCCGATTCTATTTTGGATCGCAGCCACGGTGAAATTAAAAAACCGGAAACTATCAATTACAGAACTTACAAGCCCGAAATGGAAGGTTTGTTTTGTGAGCGTGTTTTTGGTCCAACCAAAGATTATGAGTGTTACTGCGGTAAGTACAAGCGTATCCGTTATAAAGGCATAGTTTGCGACCGTTGCGGTGTAGAAGTTACCGAAAAGAAAGTGCGCAGAGAGCGCATGGGGCATATTAAATTGACAGTGCCAATTGTACACATTTGGTATTTCAAAAGTTTGCCAAACAAAATTGGTTACTTGCTCGGTATGAGTTCTAAGAAATTAGAAAGCATTATTTATTACGAGCGTTATGTTGTAATACAACCCGGCAAAGCAGCCGAAGGTGTTACTTTGCAGACAGAAAAAGGCGAAGAAGAACGCAATCTTGCTTATTTAGATTTGCTTACTGAAGAAGAATACATGTCGGCTTTCGACAATGAAATTCTTAAGGGAAATCATTTGTTAGAGGATACCGACCCTAACAAATTGGTAGCCAGAATGGGCGCTGAAGCCATCAAAGAACTATTGACTCGAATTAACTTAGATGAGCTAAGCTACGAGTTGCGTCATGCAGCAGCCAACGAAACTTCGCGCCAGCGTAAAAGTGAAGCTTTAAAACGCTTGAGTGTTGTTGAAGCTTTCCGCGATGCCAATGGGCATGTTGAGAATCGCCCCGAGTGGATGGTGGTTCAGCATTTACCTGTTATTCCACCAGAGTTGCGCCCCTTGGTGCCATTGGATGGTGGTCGTTTTGCATCTTCAGATTTGAACGACTTATATCGCAGAGTAATCATTCGTAACAATCGTTTGAAACGATTGATAGAAATAAAAGCACCAGAAGTAATATTGCGCAACGAGAAGCGTATGTTGCAAGAAGCGATTGATTCGTTGTTCGATAACTCGCGTAAATCTAATGCCGTTAAAGCCGAAGGTGGTCGCCAATTAAAATCGTTAAGCGATGTATTGAAAGGAAAGCAAGGTCGTTTCCGTCAAAACTTGTTGGGTAAAAGGGTTGATTACTCAGGCCGTTCGGTAATCGTTGTAGGTCCTGAATTGAAATTGCATGAATGTGGCTTGCCAAAAGATATGGCAGCCGAGCTTTTCAAACCATTTGTTATTCGCAAATTGATTGAAAGAGGTATTGTAAAAACGGTGAAAAGCGCTAAGAAATTAGTAGATAAAAAAGAGCCGATAATTTGGGATATTCTTGAAAATGTATTGAAAGGTCATCCGGTTCTATTGAATCGTGCTCCTACACTTCACCGCTTGTCTATTCAGGCATTTTTGCCTAAGTTGATTGAAGGTAAAGCAATTCAACTGCATCCCTTGGTTTGTACAGCGTTCAACGCAGACTTTGACGGTGACCAAATGGCTGTTCACGTTCCACTGGGCAATGCTGCGGTGTTAGAAGCTCAAATGTTAATGTTGGCTTCTCACAATATCTTGAATCCACAAAACGGTACTCCAATTACGCTTCCATCGCAAGACATGGTGCTTGGTCTATATTACATGACCAAGTCGAAACAAAGCACAAAAGAGGAGCCGGTAAAAGGACAAGGCTTAACATTCTATGGTGCCGAAGAAGCGGTTATTGCTTTTAACGAAGGTCGTGTAGAACTACATGCAATTGTGAAGTGCCTTGCCAATGTTAAAGAAAACGGGCAGCTTAAAAAGAAAGTAATTGAAACTACTTTAGGTAGAATCTTATTGAATCAAGCTGTTCCTGCAAGTGTAGGCTACGTAAACAAGTTGTTAGGTAAAAAAGAATTGAAAAATGTAATCGGTGATATTTTGGCTCAAACCAACATCCCGACAACAGCAAAATTCTTGGATGATATCAAGAGAATGGGCTTCTACTATTCATTCAAAGGTGGCTTGAGTTTCAATCTTGGCGATGTGTTGGTTCCAGAAGAAAAAACCAAATACATTGCACAGGCTCAAACCAAAATTGATGAATTGACAGAAAGCTACCAAATGGGATTCATTACCGATAAGGAGCGTTTCAACCAAGTGGTAGATATTTGGACATTAACCGACACGCAATTGA
>CAZYXR010000006.1:0-20353 GCA_964650845.1 uncultured Chitinophagaceae bacterium | reverse complement strand
GTTGGATTCGGGTGCAAGGGGTTCTAAACAACAAATCAAACAGCTTTCAGGAATGAGAGGTTTGATGGCAAAACCACGTAAAGCCGGTTCTTCGGGTTCTGAGGTAATCGAAAATCCAATTCTTGCGAACTTTAAAGAAGGTTTGTCGGTATTAGAGTACTTTGTATCAACACACGGTGCGCGTAAAGGTCTTTCTGATACGGCTTTGAAAACTGCCGATGCGGGTTACCTTACAAGAAGATTGGTAGATGTGGCGCAAGATGTTGTTATTTCTGAAACAGATTGTGGCACATTGCGCGGTATTGCACAAAGCGCTATCAAAAATGGTGATGAGATTGTAGAATCTTTGAGCGACAGAATTTTAGGTCGTGCTTCATTAAACGATATTACACATCCCGAAACGGATGAATTGATTATTGCAGCAGGCGAGAATATTACCGAAACATTGGCGAAAGCTGTAGAAGCATCTGGTATTGAAACAGTTGAAATTCGTTCGGTACTTACGTGCGAATCGCGCAAAGGTGTTTGTGTAAAATGCTACGGCAGAAACCTTGCTACTAACCGCACAGCCGAAGAAGGCGATGCCGTTGGTATTATTGCAGCACAATCGATTGGTGAGCCGGGAACACAGCTTACACTTCGTACCTTCCACGTGGGTGGTATTGCGAGCGTGGGCACAACCGAATCGCAATTGGTTGCTAAGTTTGATGGTATTCTTCAGTTAGATGGTGTGCGTACAATTGCTACCGCTGACGAAAATGGCGAAAAACAAAACGTTGTTATTGGTCGTACCGGTGAAATGCGTATTGTGAAAGCCGATAGCGATAAAGTTTTATTAACTGCTCACATTCCTTATGGTTCATTCATTTTTGCTCAAGACGGCAAAAAAATCAGTAAAGGCGATGTGATTTGTAAATGGGATCCATACAACAACGTTATCGTATCGGAAGTAAGTGGTAAAGTTCGATTTGAAAATATCATTGAGAACATCACTTACCGCGAAGAGATGGACGAGCAAACCGGCCACAAAGAAAAAGTTGTAATAGAGTCAAAAGATAAAACTAAGGCTCCGACACTTGTGGTTGAAAGCGGTAAAGAGTGGAAAAACTATAGCTTACCGGTAGGTGCGCACATTTCTATTGATAATGGCGGAGCCTTAAAACCTGGTCAAATTATTGCAAAAATCCCTCGTGTGATGGGTAAAGTAAAAGACATCACGGGTGGTTTGCCACGTGTAACAGAGTTGTTTGAGGCGCGTAACCCAAGTAACCCTGCGGCTGTAGCAGAAATTGACGGTGTCGTTCGTTTTGGAGGTATAAAACGTGGTAACCGCGAAGTAATTGTTGAAAGCCGCGAAGGGGAAATTGCAAAATACTTAGTGCCGCTTTCTAAACAGATTTTGGTACAAGAGCAAGACTTTGTTCGTGCCGGAACAGCACTTTCAGACGGTGCTATTACGCCATCCGATATTCTTAGCATCAAAGGACCTTTTGCTGTACAAGAGTATTTGGTAAATGAAATTCAAGAGGTGTATCGCTTGCAGGGTATCAAAATCAACGATAAACACGTTGAAGTAATTGTTCGCCAGATGATGAGCAAAATGATTATTGAAGACCCGGGTGATACTAAATTACTTGAAGGCGATAGCGTTCAGAAGTTTGAATTGCTGAATGTGAACGATGAAATGTTTGATAAGAAAGTAATAACCGAGGCTGGCGATTCGCAAAACTTGAAAGCCGGACAGATTGTTACGCTTCGTAAAATTCGTGAAGAGAATTCTATTTTGAAACGTACAGATAAGGCATTGGTTGAGTTCCGCGAGGCGATTCCGGCTACTGCATATCCTAAGCTGCAAGGTATTACCCGTGCATCATTAAGCACCGGTTCATGGATTTCGGCAGCTTCGTTCCAAGAAACAACTAAAGTATTAAGTACTTCATCTATTGCTGCTCGCGAAGATTACTTGGAAGGTTTGAAAGAGAACGTAATTGTTGGTCACCGTATTCCGGCAGGAACAGGTTTGCGCAGATTTGAAAATCTATTTGTTGCTGCAAAAGAGGATATAGAAAAGGTGGAGAAAAAAGCTGTTCAACAAGAAAGCGGAGTTGAGTTGATAGGATAATACTCAAGCTAATATTTTACAAAAGGCTGTTTCGAAAGAAGCAGCCTTTTGTGTTTAAAGCGGTATTTTTCCACGGCTGTTTCCTTCCACCCTCTCAACCATCTCACTCCTTCACCACCCGCTTCACCACTTTCCCGCCTTGCTGTGCTTTTACCTCAATAAAATAAACCCCTTTAGGCAGATAGCTCAAATCCAGTGATTTGGTATAGCCCGCAGCAAGCTGCGTTTCTTTGCTGCGGTAGATCAACTGGCCGATGGCATTGGTAAGCGTAAATGTTGCCTCCGTAACCTGCGGTGAGGCAATAGCTATTTGCAGCGATGCTGTAAATGGATTAGGATAGGTTACAATGTTAATGGCATCATTTGTGCTTTCGTTTATACCTGTAACAGTATCCATGCAGAATTTAAAAATAAAATAATCGAGCCCTAAATTTGTGGGCTGATGCATTTGATCTCCTCCTACAGATGCTCCACTCAAACTGGCTACCGCATAGCAGCCATCCAAAGTTTCTAATGCAAAAGTTTCATTTACACCGCGTGTGAGTATAGTTTTATCCCATTGTTTGTTCCAGTTGGAGTCCAACTTCATTACCCATGAATTTTTATAAGCATTATTAAAATTCAGCTCTGACATGTACTGATTCAGAGGATAGTTATTAAACTTATCTCCAAATAGTAAAAAGCCTCTGTCTGAAGTTTTCTTCATGCCGCCATATGGACACTTTAACACTGCTTGAGAATTTATTTCTCCAAGACTATCAATTATAACTATCCAAACACCACCGCTATCAACGGTTTTATTTCCTGTTGCTCCGGCATTACCCCACCCCTGTAAAGCATAATTACCGTTATTCAGTTCTACGATTGAATAAAGCTCATCAGATGCAATTGTCCCGTAAGTTTTATCCCATTGCTTGTTACCAAATGAATCTATCTTTACAATCCACCAATCTGACCATTTAAAAATAGTTGTATCCCAATTAGGTTGTGTTTTATCTCCACCTATATCTGAACGAGAGTAGCCGCCAACGAGATAACCTCCATCTTTAGTTTGTATCATACTTTTGATGTTCTCATCATGCGGACCGCCTAGGGTTTTATCCCACTGTTTGTTACCTAACGAATCTATTTTTACAAGCCAGTAATCATCAAAAGCCCCACGCTTGGGCTCTGTTTTATCTCCTCCAATGCCCGATTCAGACCTGCCTCCAATTAAATACCCCCCATCGCGAGTTTGGATTGGATAGATGAATGTAATGTCATCACTTGGTCCGCCATACGTTTTGTCCCATTGCTTATTACCCTGCGCATCTGTTTTTATCACCCAATAATCTGCTCCTCCTTTTCCATTTTCTGTGCGGTCTCCGCTTGCCAAGCCTGTAGAGTTACCAGTTAGCAAACTTCCGCCATCTGCTGTGCCTATGATTCCAGATAGATAATCAGAATAATTTGTTCCGAATGTTTTATCCCAAAGCTTATTACCTCCTGCATCCATCTTCACCACCCAATAGTCTAAATAGAAAGTATCTACATCCCGTCTTGGCTCTGTTTTATCTCCTCCTATACCCGCTTGCACAGGTCCGCCTACCAAAAATCCTCCATCAAGCGTTTGGTCAAAGGAAAAAGACCATTCATCTTTCAAGGTTCCATAGTGTATATCCCACTGCCGCACAAAATGCAGTTGGGAAAAAGCATTAACATTGATGATGAATAACCCGCAAATGATTACATACCGCATTGCTTACAATTTAATTAATCTTCCTACTGTTGAGGCTTTCCGCCTTGTTTTGATTTGATAAATATATACGCCTGCCTGCACATTTTGTGCGTCCCACGCTATTTTGTAATTACCTGTGGTGTGTGCTTGTTGCCAAGCGGTGCTGTAAACTGTTCCTCCTCCTGCCTGACTTATACTTAATTCAATATATTCTCCTGATTCCAAATTCGATATGCTGATGTTGAAAGTGTTTTCTGAAGGGTTTGGATACACAGCTACTGTAATGTTTTGTTCATCTATTGTTATACCATCATGCCTTTTAATCTGTACCTCTCGAACAACCGTATCGCTTCCATCTGTTTTGTAATTTGCATTATTCAGCACCTTATATGCAGTTGCAGGGCAGGTAACAGGGTTGTCGGCATTTACCCATGTTGCCAAATAGAGTTTTTTATTTTCTCCCACATATATCAGGCTTCCGGCATGTTGCTGCGTGGTGCAGGTGCCGTCAAAGCATATACTTGTTTGATAGGGATGCTCCAATGCCATCAAGCCTTCAACAGGGCTGTTATACTTTAAGGGTGTTTTATTCCAGTTGGCCTGGCTGACTGGCGTAATGTCATTTTCATCATCAGGATTGACTTCAACACTATTCTCCCTGTCATTAAAATAATACCACAGGTTATCATCAGTGCCTTTGTAATAAACAGTTTGTCCATCGGCACTAATGGTAAGGTCAGATTCGGCATTGTAATATTCACTGCAAATACTATTGTTGTTGGGCTGAAATATATAAAGGGAACTTCTAAAAACAGGATATTTATCTGAGTAGGATTTGTTGAACAATTTTTTTCCGCAAACGCGCCATGTTTTATGAGCCAATCAGTCATTTTTCTATGGTTTTTCTCTTGTTTTTTCATTAGTGGACACACTACTCCCATCAACAAGGCATTAACTGAACTTTTCTGAACATATTATAAGTCAGATTGATTAGCCCTATCAATGCTTCAATTCTTTTGTAGCCAATTACCTGAAGATACATGCCGTGCATACTTATTTCCATAAATGCAAAGGGATGCTCTACCCGCGCTCTGGTTTTTGATTTGATTCGGTTGCTTTGTTTTTGTGTTTCTGTTAAGGGATGGTTTCTATATCCTTTTTCGCATACCTGATTTACCATTTTTGCCTTGCGGATAACTTCTTCTTGTTTTTGCCCTGTGTAGGCGCTGTCTGCCCATAAGGTTTCATCTTCATCGGTTTCATCTATCAAATCGGCTAATGCCTGTGAATCATGAACTCCGGCATCGGTTACGCTGTATTGGGTGATGATTTTGCTCTGGCTGTCTATTTTCACATGGTTTTTATACCCGAATATGTCGCTGCCGTTTTTAGTAGTCCATCGGGCATCTACATCTTTTTGTTGTTGCTTGTGTGGGTTTTGAGTGAATGATTCCGGTGTTTTGCCTTCTTTGATTTGTTTGTTTTCTTCTTTGCTATTGCGCTGAATGGGAACTTCCATAAAACTGGCAACTACTATTTTTCCTTCGTTTACTATCAGATTGAGTTTGGTTAATTCATGGATAAATCGTGCAAAGAGTGTTTCTATTAAAGATGATTCAATGAGTTGTTCTTTGAAATGCCAGATGGTTTTGCTATCGGGTATGTCATCTGCTATAGTCAGGTTTAAAAATCGCATGAAGCTCAACCGGTCATTGATTTGGTATTCAGCTTGGTCGTCCGACAGGTTGTAATACCGTTGCAGTATCAGTATTTTAACATCAGCACATAATCGTATGGCGGACGACCGCCTTTGCCTTTGGTGGGTTTATCGAAACAGGTGATTAACAACTCCCGAAATATCTCAAAGTCTATTCCTTTGTTTAAACGCGCTAACGGGTCGCCCATTACGCTAAACTTGCTAAGGCGTATGTCTTGGTCAAAGAATCCGTAATCCCTGTGTCTTTTGAATGTTTTCATATAGCCGTAATATTCGACATTTTTGCCGTATGGGAGTTTTTAGAGGTACCCTTAATTGTAAAAGGTTTTGCTTTAGGATGCTTTAGTCTGGTGTGTACTTCAAAGCCATTACCATTTAGCGATTGAGAAAATGATGTGCTTCCAAAGCATAATGCCAAGAGAATAAAAATGTATTGCATGTGTGCGGATTTGAATGTAAAAAGAGGCAGAAAAAAATGACTTGATTGGGATTAATGACTGCATAGCGGAGCAGCGCGTGTATGCCGCTTTATTCCAATATCGGCAATAAACCAAAGCGGCATACTCGCGCTTGCCAATAAACTTTGTCTGTGAGTTTTGTGTGTCTGCATGTCTAAAAGAACTTTTAGTAAAAAGAATTAATCGTGAATATAGACGACCGTGTGTAAAGTTGAATTTATGAGAATGTTAACGTACGATCGGTCCGTTAAATGCCGTTTCTGCCAGATTAAACTGGTAGCCTAAAACTTTGGTGCAAAGCCAACCTTTACGCCCCAATTGCTGCCGAAGCCTTTCCAATAATTAGTGTTGGGTTCTAAGTAGGTAGCTCGAAAAAGGAAATCTAACCTGAATACTTTGAAGATGTTTTCAAAACCAAAGCCTGCTTCGATGTAGGGAATGTAAGTAAGAGTTTTAAAGTCTGCCGGAACCATCAGTACATCATTGTTCTTTTTGCTAAAGTCGCCAAGCAAGGCTTTAAAGGTTATAAACTCGCGCAGTTGTAGGCGTTTGATACCAGGAATTTTGTTTAAGAAAAATCCGTCAAAGTGATGATCTATCCACACGCTTACATATTTATCGGCAATAAATTCAAATTCACGCATCAAATTGTAGGTGGTGTAATCGTACAAAAAGCCGCCTAAGCCACCACTGTAGATAAAGGATGTGGGATATGGTATGCTGCCCATCATGTAACCGGTTTTAATGGTGTAGCGGGTGTAACCTGCCGGTGATGATAATCTATGATACATCATGGCATTCAACTTTAAAAAATTATGTTGCCCTTCTAACAGGCCTTTAATGCCACCGGTAACTCTAAAGTTGAATTGCGGATACTTTGTTATGCGTTGAAAATATCTGTAACCATAAGCAATGTAGCTTTGTTCTTTATAGGCATATCTAAAATCAACCCATAGTTCGGAAGTGGTAAAATGCGGAATACGTATTTTGTTACCTTGTTTATCGAAACGCGAAAAGTCAAAAACTCCCGGCACATCGTAATAGGTTTTTTTGTCGAACGCCATTATGGTAGAAAAACCGTTGCTCCAGTCTTTTTCCCATTGCACATTGGCGTGGCGCACTTTCATAATTCGCTGTAGCGGGGTTTTGCGCAGCAAGGAAATTACATTGTCGAAAGTTACAAACAGGTTTTCTTGACCCAACACAACCATATCATATTGATACAAGAACTGAAACGCATTCCATTTACGGCTTTTGGTTTTTGGAAAAATGCGGATGGTGCCGTTGTACTTTGTGTCTTTATCTTTTAATCCATAAGCAACGTACCCTTCAAAATATAAATTGTTTGAAAAATGCTTGGTGGTGCGCAATCCCATTCTTAGCCTTATGCCTTCTACATTGTTTCTGCTAACAAACTTGTAGAATCTTCCAAACTCAACCGGACCTTTTAAATCTGGAATGCGAAACATAGCAGTGGTAAACACATTTATGGCATAATACCATTGTTTGTAAGCGCGCATTTTGGGTAGCGAATCGCTAAACACATATACCATTTTTTCTTGTGGTGTGAGTGGTGTAAAACGCAAACTATCTAAGCGAGGTCGTGCCAAAGTTCTCGCGCTGTCTTCATACACTACTTCGTCCTTTCCGGCAAAAGCAGAGTCAGGTAACTCAATATCAATTTCGATGTTTTTGCGCTCGTAAGTTTTTTGTACCAGCAATGCAAACTTGTTCTTTTTTCGATTTAAACTGCCAACCGCTTGTAGCGATTCACTTTGTTTTATCCATTGATTTTTCAGGTAAATGAAATTTTGTAATACCGAATAATCAGCAATGAAATTGATGTTTGCTTTTTCATTTGGGCGAAACTTAAAAGTTTTGATTGCCCATGTTGCAGAGTCTATCCATGCAAAACCTTTTAGCGCAATATCTTCTTTGTTTTTTGCCACAAAGTGTAGCTTGTAGCTTGTTCTTCCTTCTGCCCGGATGGTATCGGTTAAGTAATAGCGGTACAAAATTATGGCTCCGGGTGCAAAGGGCGATTGAAACGATTTTCCGGCAATCACAAAAACATTATCGTAGGTTTCAATGTTTGCCATGTAATAATCGGTGGATGTGTTGAGCGATTCATTATCAACTCCGGTAAGCACATCGGCAATTACGGTTCTTTTATAGTCTTTGGGTTCTTTGCGGTAATATACTTCGGCTACACTTTCTTTTAGCAAGCCCGGAATAAATTTGCTGCTATCTTCAGTATAATCTATGTTATCAAACAAAAATTGAAACGGGCGAAAAATACGCCAGCGAAGAAATTTTGGCGGCTCGTTCAGTAGCGAGGTTAGCAGCTTGGTATATTCATTATAGTGGTAGGTGTTTGCTTGGTCAACTTTGTTTTTTGATTTGTTTTCTACAACTCTGTAATAAACATAATTGGCAGTTGTATCCACAATTTTTTTTCGCTTCCCCGCCTTGATAGTTACTTCGCTTAGCGAGATGCCGCCTTCTTCGAGTTCTACATTTATCTCTTGATATTTTCCAAAGCGAATTTTTTTGGCGTAGCGCTTGTAACCAATAAAAGAGAAAATAATACTATCAACCTTTTGTGTGGTGCGAATGCGGTAAATTCCTTTTTCGTCTGTACTGGTACCTTGCAATTGCCCATTGAATTTTACGCTTACAAATGGTGCAGGTTCTTGTGTGCGTGCATCATAAACTCTACCAAAAATCTCGGTGGTTTGAGATTGCAGAGCGGTGGTAAGCAACAAGATAGCAGATACTAAAAATGTGCGGAGCACTAAAGTGTAGATTTTTTAATGTGGGCGAAGATAAAAAAGGGCGTGAATGTGCTTGATTTCAGGTAAGAAATGGGCGAAAATAAAAAAGCGCAAAACTTTGTATAATCAATGTTTTGCGCTTGTGGTAGTAGCCTGTAGGGGAGTCGAACCCCTCTTGCCAGAATGAAAATCTGAAGTCCTAACCGATAGACGAACAGGCCGTTTACTTTTTTAACGGAGCGCAAAAGTAGCATTTCAATTTTAATAGACAATAGGTTTTGCAAAAAACTATTTTAGCGCGCTAAATTTTTTTTGATGAACACAATAGATACAATCAATTTCAACGGAAAACGCGCATTGATTCGCGTAGATTTTAACGTGCCTTTAGATAAAAAAACGTTTGCCGTTACCGATGATTCTCGTATTAAGGCGGCTTTGCCTACTATAAAAAAGATATTGAACGATGGCGGTAGTATAGTTTTGATGAGCCACCTTGGCAGGCCGTTAAAAAAGTTGAAAGAAGACGGAACAATAGATTTTGAAAAACACACACTGCGCAATGCACTTTCAACAATTAGCAATTTGTTAGGTAAGCAAGTGCAGTTTGCAACCGATTGTGTAAGTGATGAGGCATTTGCACAAAGCAGTAGTTTAAAGCCAGGCGAAATATTGTTGTTAGAAAATTTACGATTTTATAAAGAGGAGGAAAAGGGCGATGCAGGTTTTGCGCAAAAACTTGCCAAGCACGGAGAGGTGTATGTAAACGATGCGTTTGGTACTGCGCACCGCGCACATGCTTCTACCACTATTGTAGCAAACTATTTTTCAAAAGAGAATAAAGTGTTTGGGTATTTAATGGCGGCCGAAGTAAAGAATGCTGAAAAAGTATTGCGTTTCGCAGAAAAGCCATTCACGGCAATTGTAGGCGGAGCCAAAGTTTCCGATAAAATTTTAATCATAGAAAACCTGTTGGATATTGCTGATAATATTCTTATTGGCGGTGGAATGGCATATACATTTTACAAAGCGCAAGGTGGCAACATCGGCAACTCGCTTTGCGAAGATGATAAGCTGGAACTTGCCTTGCAACTTATTGAAAAGGCAAAAGCAAAAGGGGTAAATCTTTTGTTGCCCGAGGATAGTGTTGTAGCCGATAAATTTGATGCTGCCGCAAATACAGCAGTAGCAAGTAGCAACAATATTCAAGCGGGGTGGATGGGGTTGGATATCGCAACTAATGCAATAGCAAAATACAAGCAAGTAATACTTGATTCTAAAACCATTTTGTGGAATGGCCCGATGGGTGTTTTTGAAATGGAAAAATTTCAAACCGGAACCGTGGAAGTTGCAAAAACTGTTGCTGAAGCTACATCAAAAGGTGCATTTTCTTTGGTAGGAGGAGGTGATTCGGTGGCTGCCGTAAATCAGTTTGGCTTGGCAGATAAAGTTAGTTATGTAAGTACCGGTGGTGGTGCTATGTTAGAATTTTTTGAAGGAAAAGAATTGCCCGGAATTAAAGCAATAGAAGGATAATTGTATTTTACAAGCCAATTTAAGCGCACTTGAACACTTCTCTAATTGCACATTTAGAAACATTGCCACTTGAACATTTGCAGACGCACTTGGCTGCATTTCCGTGGTTTACAGCTTCGCGTGTTGTGTTGGCAAAAAAAAACCGCGAAGCAAGTACACTTCAGTCTGCTGCTGTGTACGTGCAAGACAGGGCTTGGTTTAAGCAGTATTACGAATCTGTTTTGGTAGAAAATCAGGTTGAGTTAATTGATGAAACAGAAATTAGTGAAAATGTACTTGAAGGTGAGCTGTATGTTGAATCAATACAAGCAGAACCAATTGATGTAGTTGAAAATTTAACTGCCGAAAGTGTAAAAGTTGATGAGGTCGAAACAACTTTTGCGCAGGAGTCAAGCACTTTGCCCGTAGTTGAAGAAGTTCATCCATTGCAGCCAAAAAGTTTTAGCGATTGGTTGCAACATTTTAGTGTTTCAAAAGATGGAAAGGTAACAGTAACGGAGCAAAAAAATAATGCTTCCTCAGAAAAAGACGAATTGGAAGAACTGATTCAGAGTAATATTCCTTACGAAATGGTTGGCAATCAATTAGACGCTGAAACACACTACTCGAAAGGATTGCAAACCTTTATCAACGAGCAAAAAACATTGAAAAATGCAGCAGTTGCTGTTCCGCTTTTCGATGAAAACACGCACCTACCCATTACCGAAACATTTGCAAAACTTTTAGTTGCGCAACAGAAGTATAAGCAGGCAATTTCAATTTATGAAAAGTTGAGTTTGAAGTTTCCATCCAAAAGCACTTATTTCGCAGCCCTTATTAAAGAAGCAGAGAAAAAAATTTAACTTATGTACATAGTTGTTACGATACTGATAATTATTGTTTGTGTATTACTGTCGTTGGTAGTTTTGATTCAAAATCCAAAAGGTGGCGGGCTTTCATCAACCTTTGGTGGAGTTGGGCAACAAATTCTTGGTGCGCGCAGAAGCTCGGATGTAGTAGAAAAAGCAACATGGACATTAGCTGTATTGCTTTTGGTGTTTAGTGTAGGTTCAGCATTTTTTATTGATAAGCGCGCAGCGGTTAAATCAGAAACAAAAACTGAAAAAAGCGAGGTTGAATCGCAATTGGGTAATCAACCTTTGGGTGGCGGTTTACCTGGTGGATTAGAAGCTCCTGCGGCTACCGATGCTCCGGCATCTGCTCCAGCTCCGGCAGACCAACAGCCTGCTCCAGCGCAGCCGTAATTATTATTTCAAAAAAATAAAGAGAGGCAACATTGTGTTGCCTTTTTGTTTTTATGTCGCATCACCATCACGAACATTCGCATTATCATCACCATGCCAACGAACGCAGCACAAAAATTGTGGTGTTGATTTCTGTTGTAGCCATGGTTTTAGAATTGTCGGTTGGCTACTCTACTGGTTCGGTAGCGCTTTTGATTGATGGTTGGCACATGCTTTCGCACGTTTTGGTTTTGCTATTAGCTTGGGGGGCATATCTGTATATTCGGTTAAGAAAACGAGAATTGACACATACTAAAGAACATCGTGTGCTTGGTTTGAGTGGTTTTGCAAGTGCCATGATATTATTGATTATTACCGTGTTGATGATGAAAGAAGCGGTTGAAAATTTCACCAACCCTCAAATATCGGTTACCTGGGAGTCGTTTGCGGTTGCAGGATTTGGATTGTTGGTGAATGGTGTAAGTGCATTTGTATTGCATCGCGAAGAAGAAAAAATGGATGCGGGATTGTATGCAGCATATATTCATGTATTGTCTGATGTGTTGTTGAGCATGTTTGCGCTGGTGGCACTTGCAGGAGTTTATTTTGCCGATATTAAATGGCTTGACCCACTCTTTGGAATTGTAGGAAGCTTAGTGATACTAAGTTGGAGTATTGGCTTGATTCGAAAGTCTTGGAAAGAAGTGTTGAAGTAAATCTCTTTCATTATTTTATTGCTAATGAATTGGTGTTAAGTTTACCGATTCAAAAAAAGAAGTTTATAAATGCTTATTAGTTTTTATCGTTTTGTAGTAGTAGTTGTAGTTTTGCTGGTATGTGGATTTTGTACTGTTCGTGCACAATCATTTGCCGGTAAAGATTGGGTAGTAGATAGCACTCAAAAAATTCAGTACCAAAAAAAAATAGTTCCTATTAGTAGCGGCACATGGCATCCGCAAAAAGAAGATCTTGCTTTTCAAATTTCAAAGGCTGCTTTTGCCGGCAAAAAGAATAAAGAAATTGCAGTAACCGTTAAGTATGGTGGTGGTTGTAAAATGCATCGTTTTCAACTTGTTCGCCCGGTACAGTCATCCAAAGAAACACTTCAGCTTTATTTAGTACACGAATCCAACAACGACATGTGTAAAGCGCTTGTGGCAAACGATATGCGCTTTAATACTAAAAACTTGAAAGTGAAAAAAGGAGTAAAAACAATTCTTATAAACGATTATAAAATTAAGTAGCGATGAAAGAAAAAACAGTACTTGAGCTAAAGCAAATGCTTGATGCGAAAGAAGATTTTCAGTTGATTGATGTACGCGAACAATACGAGTTTGATATATGCAATTTGAATGCAGAGTTGATACCTATGAATGAAGTTCCTAATCATATTGATAAAATTTCTCGCGATAAAACTGTTGTAGTGCACTGCCGCAGTGGTGCACGTAGTGGGCGTATTATTGAGTTTTTAGAAGAAACTCATGGTTTCGATAATCTCTACAATTTAAAAGGGGGGATTCTTGCATGGGCTGGCGAAGTTGATACTTCAATGGCGAAATATTAAGTCAAAGAATTAGCACAATATTGGTTAATCTCTGCAATCAGTTTCAATATATTAATTGGATGAGAGCAATAAAAAACTATATTTGCAGCCGCTTAGAAAATAAGCTGGTAAACATCGCGGGGTGGAGCAGTTGGTAGCTCGTTGGGCTCATAACCCAAAGGTCACAGGTTCGAGTCCTGTCCCCGCAACCAAAAGCCTCTGAGAAGTCAGAGGCTTTTTTATTTTATAGAGTTTACATCAAACAAGAGATCCGACAATAATAGAATCGATAGGCTCATATCCGCCAAAGGCGGACATAGGTTCGAGTCCTGTCCCCGCAACAAGAAGCCTCTGAAAAGTCAGAGGCTTTTTTATTTTGTAGCGTGTTTACGGTTTACATATTGCAATCTGAAAAATTCAGCAAAACTTATGTTGGCTTCACTTCCAACCTTGAAGAGAGGATGAAATCTCACAATGGGTTAGCTACAAAAGGGTGGACGGTTAAGTTTAGGCCATGGAAGATACTTTACAAAGAAGAATACGCATCGAAGCAGGAAGCAATGCAAAGAGAGAAGTGGTTTAAATCAGGTGTTGGTCGCGCGTTCATCAAACAAAAGATACGACAATAATAGAATCGATAGGCTCATATCCGCCAAAGGCGGACACAGGTTCGAGTCCTGTCCCCGCAACAAAAGGTCTCTGAGAAGTCAGAGGCTTTTTTATTTTGTAGCGTGTTTATTGCTCTTGAGTTCTAACCGATCTTTTTATCAAGAATAGCCCAACTGCCGATGCCACTATGGAAGTGATTAGAATGCTAAGTTTGGCAGTGCTAATCATAGCGGGGCTATCGAATGCCAGCATTGATACAAAAATTGACATGGTAAAACCAATACCGCCCAAAACACTCACCGATAAAACTTGGGTAATAGAAACTTTAGAGCTGTTTAATGTAGAAAGCCCTGTTTTAACTGCAATCCACACAAACAAAGTGATGCCAATTGGTTTGCCAATTAATAGTCCAAAAAAGATACCCAAACTCATAGAAGAACCAATGTCGTGCAGCATAGCTGGTGTGAAGGTGATGAGCGTGTTGCTTAACGCAAAAAGTGGAAGAATTAGAAAGTTTACCGGCACATGCAATTCATGCTCTACTTTTTCCAGTGTAGATTCTTTTTTGTTGTTAGGGTCAAATGGAATCATCATGGCATGAATTACACCTGCAATTGTTGCGTGAATACCCGATTCAAAAATTACATACCAAAGAATAATGCCGGGCAACAAATACCAAGCGAAGCGCTTAACGCCTGCATAATTAATTAAAAACAACCAAAGTGTGATGCCACCTGCAGCCAACAAGTAATTCAGATGTAAATCTTGGGCATAAAAAATGGCAATAACTAAAATAGCACCAAGGTCATCCACTACGGCAAGCGAGGTAAGTAATATCTTTAATGCAAATGGAACTTTATCGCCAGCAAACATCAATACTGCCAGTGCAAAAGCAATATCTGTTGCCATTGGAATTCCCCAGCCGTGGGCGGTTTCGGGATTGTTGTAGTTAAAAAGCACATAAATGCAGGCTGGTACCAACATGCCGCCTAATGCAGCAGCTACCGGCAACGATGCTTGCTTGAATGACGCTAATTCGCCACCAAGAATTTCTCGTTTTATTTCTAAACCAACTAAAAAGAAAAAAATGGCCATCAGCCCATCATTTACCCAGGCATGTAGCGATAACTCAAATTTAAAACTACCCACATGGATGCCTGCATTGGTGTGCCAAAACGATTCTACTGCCTCATGAAAAGGAAGATTGGCAACAATAAGCGAAACTACTGTTGCTCCAATAATTAAAATACCTGCCGACTGCTGGTGGCTGATAAATTCATAGAATTTTTGGTTGAGTTGTTTACTTAAAGCACGAATCATCTATTGAAAATTATGATGCGATACTAAGCCAATTTTGGTTATAGAAATTGGCTATCAGAGTTTTGATGTGATTTTTTTCATTTTACGAAAGGCATGGATATACTATGTTTGCCATCGAACGAAAATACCATTACATAAAATATTGATATATGAATTTACTGACAGAAGAAAAAATAACCACGAATAAAGCCGAAGATTTTTTGCCACTTAATGGTACTGACCATATTGAGTTTTATGTGGGCAATGCAAAGCAGAGTGCATATTATTATCAATCGGCTTGGGGGTATGAGTTAGTGGCATACGCTGGGCCCGAAACCGGTGTGCGCGATCGTGCAAGCTATGTTTTGCAGCAACAAAAAATTCGACTGGTGCTTACCAGTGCACTCTCGCCCGAGCATGAAATTTCAAAACATCATTTACTGCATGGCGATGGCGTAAAAATTATTGCGCTTTGGGTAGATGATGCTCGCAAAAGTTTTGAAGAAACTACCAAGCGCGGAGCTAAGCCGGTGCAAGAACCAACAGTGTATAACGATGAGTTTGGCGAAGTGGTGGTATCTGCCATTGCCACTTATGGCGAAACAATTCATAAGTTCATTGAGCGCAAAAACTACTCAGGAGCATTTTTGCCCGGTTATGTAGCCAAGAAAAGTACCGTGCCCACAAAGTCTGTAGGCTTAAAGCATATTGACCACTGTGTAGGCAATGTTGAACTGGGTAAAATGAATGAGTGGGTGAAATTTTACGAAGAAGTAATGGGCTTTAAACTGCTGCTTACTTTTGATGATAAAGACATTTCTACCGAATACTCGGCATTGATGAGTAAGGTTGTGAGTAATGGAAGTGGCTATGTGAAATTTCCGATTAACGAACCCGCTGCCGGCAAGAAAAAATCGCAGATTGAAGAATACATAGATTTTTATCGTGGTGCAGGCTTGCAGCACGTTGCCATTGCTACAGATGATATTATTGCTACAGTAACAGAGTTGCGTGCTCGCGGTGTAGAGTTTTTACATGTTCCAGATACCTATTATGACGAAGTGTGGGATAGGGTAGGAGCCATAAATGAAGACGTAGATGCGGTTCGCAAGCTAAATATATTAGTGGATAGAGATGACGAAGGTTACTTGCTGCAACTCTTTACAAAACCGGTACAAGATCGCCCTACGGTATTCTACGAAATTATTCAGCGCTGCGGAGCAAAAAGCTTTGGCAAAGGCAATTTTAAAGCTTTGTTTGAATCTATTGAACGCGAGCAGGAGCTGAGAGGGAATCTGTAATTCACTTTTTTAGAAAGATTTTATGCCGCAAAAATTTGTTTGCGACTGTATCTGTTTTTATTCAGAGCGGTAGCGAATACTTTTTTCTTTTCTCTTCGTTATACCTCTCAAAATATCTACCTTCCAATTTCAATCACTTTGTTTATGAGACACACTACGATTCAATCTGCAATTTTTGCAGTTGTGCTTTTTTTGTTGGCAGCATGTGGTAATGCCGATAAGGTAAAATTAGTTGCAACCAATTGCACAGGTGAAGTGCCATCCAGAACAAATCTGCACTTTACTTTCAATAAAGATGTAGTGCCCGATAGCATGTTGCAAAGCGGAGGTTGGCAAACGGATGGTTATGTAAAGTTTAGCCCCGAAATTGCTGGTCGTTTTAGATGGGAAAGCGGCAATACACTTGTCTTTTCGCCCGAGTATGAGCTGCCTCCTGCAACTGCTTATACGGCAAATATTACAAATGAAGTAGTGAAGTATGGAAAGTTTAAATTGGGAAACATTGAAAAATTGACATTTAATACTCCCTTACAACATCTTGAAAATGCCGCGGCACAATGGGTTATTAATAATGAAAGCACGCGCGAAATTGTATTGCAAGTGGAGTTGGAGTTTCGTTTTATACAAGAACTTGCAGCCTTGCAAAAACTTATGAAAGTAAGCGTGAATGGAGTAGAGAAAAGCATCAGTTTTCAATCGAGTGGCGCAACGGATAGATTGGTTTTTACCATCCAAAATCTTCAGCCTGAAGATAAAAACTACAGCCTTAAAATTGAAATAGATAAAGGGCTTTTGCCTGTAGCTGGGCAACTGCCTTCAAAAGAAAAAATTGTTAGAAACATCGAAGTAGTTTCGCCATATATTTTAAGTATAAGTAATCTTGAAGCCACGCATGATGGCAGCGAAGGAGTTGTGAAAATTTTCACTTCGCAACAATTGATGACCCAAGATTTTAAGGAGATAAAAATTTCGCCAGCAGTGAAATTTAATACTGCGATTAGCAGCGATGGATTGCTTATTACAAGCAGCGAATTCAATGTAGATAAAACCTACGAAGTAACCATTGGCAAAGGGTTGAAAGGCTCTATTGGCGGTGTGTTGAAAGATTCGTATGTAAACACAATTGGCTTTGGCGAGTTAGAGCCGTCTATTAGTATATCGGATAAAACTGCAAAGTATCTCGACTCAAAAGGAAGCAGAAATATAGAAGTGAAAATTGTAAACGTGCCTAAAGTAAAAGTAGTTGTTACAAAGGTGTATGAAAACAATTTACTTGCTGCAAATCGCTATGGAGTTGAATCGAGATATTATTATGACGAGTATGAAAATTACGAGCAAGACGGCTATGCTGCCGAAGCTACTTTAGGTGATGTGATTTACGAAAAAGAAATTGAAACATCGAAGCTGCAAAAGCGAAATGATGCGCGACTTTTCAATTTTAATATTCAAGATAAATTAGGCGATTACAAAGGTGTTTATCATGTTGAACTCCGCTCCACTACCGACTATTGGGTAAACGACAGGCGAATGGTTTCGGTGAGTGATATTGGGTTAATAGCAAGGCAAACTCCCGAAAATGTATTGGTGTTTGCCAATGGTATAAAAGCGGCATCTGCAATAGGTAATGCCGAGATAAAAGTTTACGGAAGCAACAACCAAGTTATTGGCACAGGCACAACCGATGGCAATGGCATAGCCTACGTAGCTCTAAAGCAGCGCGATTATAGTGGTTTTAAACCTGCATTAGTTACCGCCAGACACGGCAACGATTTCAATTTTATGTATTTGAGCGAAAGCCGTGTAGAAACATCGCGTTTTGATGTGGGCGGAAAGCGCATCAACTCAACAGGTTTGGATGCTTTTATTTATGGAGAACGCGATATGTATCGCCCGGGCGATAGAGTAAATATTTCAGCAATTGTTAGAACTGCCAACTGGAAAGTTCCTGGCGAGATTCCGGTTAAAATCAAGTTTTTGTTACCCAACGGACAAGAACTAAAATCGCTCCGCAAAATGTTAAACAAACAAGGCGCTTTTGAAACCGCTTTCGAGCTTTCGCCAAGTGCAGTTACCGGAAGTTATTTGTTTGAATTATACACTTCAAATGATATTTTGCTTTCAACAAAAAGTATTCTTGTTGAAGAGTTTATGCCCGATAGAATAAAGGTGTCGGCAACCTTAAATTCTGAACACTTAAAACATACCGATTCTATTGTGTTGAAAGGCGCAGCCTTCAATAACTTTGGGCCGCCAGCAGCGGGTAGAAGCTACGAAGTAGAGTTGCAATACAGTGCCACGCAATTTTTGCCTAAAAAATTCAACAAGTTCGATTTTACTCTTTCTAATCGCGAAACCTATTTTGAAAGTATTGTTCGCGAAGGCACTACAAGTGAAGATGGTAGCTTTGTTGAACGATTCTCGCCAGTGCCAAATCTTGTAAACAATGGAGTGATAAAGGCAAGTTTTTTTACTACCGTTTTTGATGAAACCGGTCGGCCGGTGAACAGATTTTCGAGTGCCGATATTGCTACGCAAAATACGTTTGTTGGTGTTCAAGATAACGATTATTACTACTACCCGTTGAATCAAAATATTCGCTTCAATTTACTTGCCGTCAATGCTTCCGAGCAGCTTGTTTCTTCTAAAGTAAATGTTCAAGTTGTTAAGCATGAGTACAAAACTGTGCTATCAAAAAGCTGGAATTATTTTCGTTACGAAAGTCAGGCCGATGATAAAGTTGTAGCAGAGCAAACGGTTAATGTTTCGGGCGATAATACAGTATTTAATTTTGTGCCTCGCACTTCGGGCGACTATGAACTGCGAGTGAGTTTGCCTGGCGCAAAAACATACATTCAAAAGAGTTTTTACAGCTATGGCACTTGGGGCAACAGCTTATCAAATTTTGAAGTAAACAAAGAAGGTAACATTGATATTTCGGTAGATAAAGAAAAGTATCAAGTTGGCGAGTCGGCAAAGTTGCTTTTCAAAACTCCGTTCAATGGTAAATTGTTAGTTACAGTAGAGCGCGATAATGTGTTCGATAAATTTTACTTGAATGTTACCAATAGAACTGCATCTGCAAGTGTTTCATTGAAAGAAAATCATTTGCCCAATGTGTATGTTACTGCAACACTCATAAAGCCGCACGAACAAAGCGATTTGCCATTAACGGTGGCGCATGGTTTTAAAAATATTACTATTGAAATGCCATCGCGCAATATTGCTTTGAAAATAAATGCACCGGAAAAAGTGCGTAGCAATACACATCAAAAAGTTACTGTAAGTGGTGCACCCAATTCGCCCGTTACACTTGCTGTTGTTGATGAAGGAGTGTTGCAGATAACTAATTATGAAACCCCTAATCCATATCCGTTCTTTTACGAAAAGCGGGCTTTAGAGGTAAACTCTTTTGATATGTATCCATTGCTTTTTCCGGAACTGAAAGGCGCGATAAGCAGTGTAGGTGGCGATGGTTTTAACTTGAGTAAAAGAACTAATCCGCTTACCAATAAGCGAGTGAAATTGATGCGGTATTGGAGTGGTATTCAACAAACAAATGGTAGTGGCACTGCTACTTTCGAGTTCGATGTGCCACAGTTTAATGGCGAGCTGCGATTGATGGCAGTAAACTATGTAAATGATAAGTTTGGCGCGGTAGATGCTGCGATGAAAGTTGCCGACCCGGTGGTTGTAAGTGTTGCATTGCCGCGGTTTTTAAGCCCTGGCGATGAAATTGATGTGCCTGTAACTTTAGTAAACACAACTGCAAAAAGCACTTCGGCAAGTGCAAGCATAAAAATAGATGGACCATTAAAAATTGTTGGCGAAAGTGTTGCAACTACTACTCTTAATGCAAATGCAGAAAGTAAAGTTTTATACAAATTGCAAGCATTACAAAACATTGGCGAAGCTAATGTTGCGGTTCAGGTAAATGCCGTAGGCGAAACATTTACAGATAAAACCTCCATTACTGTGCGGCCTGCCGCATCATTACAAAAGGCAAGCGGCAGTGGCATTGTTAATGCAGGCGCGCAACAAACTGT
The DNA here is from genome assembly GCA_964650845.1 of uncultured Chitinophagaceae bacterium. Classification (GTDB taxonomy): domain Bacteria; phylum Bacteroidota; class Bacteroidia; order Chitinophagales; family LD1; genus UBA7692. The sequence continues at coordinate 14 of CAZYXR010000006.1, read as the reverse complement.
AAGTTTTGATGTAA
>CAZYXR010000005.1:72305-74230 GCA_964650845.1 uncultured Chitinophagaceae bacterium | reverse complement strand
ATGATAGCGACGCTCAACGGCAGCATCCCGGCGATCAAAAAGACCGCTCGCCATCTGCCGTAGGAACTTGGAAGGTAAGAGAAGAAAAGTTGGATTCGCTGCGTCAGTTTCCTTTGATTAAAAATGAAGTTGGAGGTGGTTTTAACCTTGCAGCCGAAAATCTTACCATGAAAGATATGTATAAGATTAAGGCAAAACCTAACAATGATGAAACTAACTTCAGAGGTGTTGCTAGAATAGATATTCAACCGTATAAAAATATCAATATCGGTATTGGTGGAACTTTCAACTACCGCAAATACCACGATTGGGTTGATAGATACACTTTGTTGAATTACGAAAACAACCCGCTTTATACCGAACAGAACTGGAGAGTTTATGGTCGTTTCAATCAAAGATTTGTTTTTGGTACACCAAAAGAAGGCGAGAAAAAGAAAGCAAGTGCTGTTCAATATATCGGCTATACCTTACAATTTGACTACGAAAAAAACACCAGAAGATTTGAAGACGAGTCGCACGGAAATAATCCTTTTAACTATGGCTACATAGGTAAATTCGATTTGCAAAAATCTCCGGTTTTCCGCCCTTCGGCAGATACCTTTCAAGTTGTTGATGGCGATGTGATTCGCACTTTCAATAATATGATTATTCAACAGGATATTCAAGATACAGCAGTAGCATTTACACCGGGTACACTTAATCCTTATGGAACAAGATATACACAGCAGTATTTTGAATTGGGTGGCACTGCAACCGATTTGAATGGCATTCAATCGAACAAAGCGCTTGTAAACGGGCAACGTTCGGATTTGGCTTATAATCTTTGGTTCAACACCGGCCGCCAATACAATGGTTATGGATACGATAATTATGATGAACAATATCGAGGTCGTGCAGAGGTTACCATGGATCTTGCTAAGCCGGGTTCCGATGGCTTGAATCGTCACAGTTTGGAATTTGGTGTTGAGGTAGAGCAGCGCGTGCAACGCAGATACCAGTTTTCGCCTTTAGAAGTTTGGTTTCTTTCGCGCCAATTGATGAACAGGCACTTGCAAGGGTTGGATTTTGCTAATCCGATTTTTGTGTTAGATGGTATGCCGGGGCAGCAATTTACTTTCCAACAACTAAAAGACTTAGGGCTAAATCCTTATGATTTAGATACAGTATTGTTTAAGCGCGCTGTAAACGACAGTTTACAATCTAACTTCGACAAAAACGTGCGCGCTAAACTCAACGCGCCAATAGATTCATTTATCAATATTGATGCACTTGATCCAAGTTTCTTCAATGTAAGTATGTTTAATGCAGAGGAGATATTGAATAACAATAGTTCTTATGCTTTTTATCGCGGGTTCGACTATCAAGGAAATCTTCAAAAGTCGCGTCCTCAGTTTTTCGACTTCTTTACAAAGGTGGATGCCAATGGCGTTCCTGTACGCCAAATTGATGCGTTTAGACCTTTCTACGCTGCAGGATATATATCCGACAAATTCAATTTCCGCGAACTTACATTTAACGTAGGGGTGCGTGTAGATAGATATGACGCTAACCAATATGTAATGCGAGATCCATACTCGTTGTATAGCATTAAAACAATTGCGGAAACAGGCTCTCAATTTGCACACCCAACAAATTTAGAGGCTGATAAAACCTTTGTTTATCTTAAAAATTCTGACGACCCATCGGCAGGTGTAGCGGGTTACCGCCAAGGAAGCAGATGGTATGATGCATTTGGAAACGAACTGGCAACCGGTGCAAATGTTGCAAACGCATCATCTACGGGTACAATAACTCCGTACCTTACCGAGTTGGATAACATCAGCGACATCAACGAGATAAGAGGCTTAATTCAAGATCCTAAACGCTTTAACCCAGAGGGTTCGTTTACAAAATACAAACCACAATGGGTGGTGATGCCTCGTTTG
>CAZYXR010000005.1:70130-72295 GCA_964650845.1 uncultured Chitinophagaceae bacterium | reverse complement strand
CAAAATGCATTGTTTTTTGCGCACTACGATGTGTTAAGCCAACGCCCGCAAGGAAGCCGGTCGTTAATGGAACCTACAGATTACTTATATTTCAACCAAAATATAAGCACGCCAATCAACAACCCGAATTTGCGTCCGGAAAGAACAATTGATTTTGAATTGGGATTCAAGCAAAAGTTAGCTGATTTTGCAGCAGTAACCATTTCGGCTTACTACCGCGAGTTCCGCGACCAAGTGCAGATTAAGTATTTCACCTATGCATTTCCTAAAAACTATATCACTTACGACAACATCGACTTTGGAACTGTAAAAGGCTTCAAGTTAGATTTAGAGATGCGCAGAATCAAAAACTTTAAAGCAACAGCAAACTATACCATGCAGTTTGCAGAAGGTACAGGATCTAGCGACCAAGCACAATTAAGTTTGGCACAAGGCGGTTACGATAATCTGCGCACCATCAGCCCATTAAACTATGACGCCCGCCACATGATAAACCTTATTTTGGATTACAGTTTTGCTTCGGGTAGAGAGTATGATGGGCCGGTTAGTAAATCTGGTTCTCAGATTTTAGCAAATGCAGGCTTTAACTTTAATATTCGCGCTCGTTCGGGTACTCCATTTACTTCTCAGTCCAACGTTACGCCCGATGCTTTGAATGCTTCGCAAAAGAAATTATCTCAAGGTTCTATAAACGGTTCACGCTTGCCGTGGAACTTCCGTGTAGATTTCAGAATATTCAAAGGATTTGATGTGGTAACCAACAAAAGTAAAGACAAAGAGTTTCAACGCACTTTGAATTTCCAGGTGTACTTGCAAATTCAAAACTTGTTGAATTCACTTAACCCTGTAAATGTGTATCGCTACACAGGCAACCCTGACGATGATGGTTACTTGAGTTCTACATTAAGCGATGCCCCTAAAAGCGCTGCTTACAACCCTCAATCTTATGTGGATTTGTATCGCGCATTTGTAAACGACCCAAGCAACTATAGCTTGCCCCGTAGAATATTCCTTGGTTTTCAATTTAACTTCTAACAGATATTTTAACGAACTTGATAAAAGCTGAAATATGAAGAATATAACAAAATTACTGTTGCTTGTGTTGCTGCTTCCTATGGCAGTAAATGCACGTGTTGATGTTTCTGTTGGCAAGAAAAAAGCGCAGCCAAAACAACCACAAGGTTACTATAAAACAGAGGCTGGCGATTGCGCTCCTCCGGTTGCACAAATAGATATGGACATCAATAATGTTCGTACCCGTTTGTTGAATGGTGGCGATATGTGGTGGGATCTATCGGTAGCGCGATATGAAGTACCAAAAGCCAACCCTCCGGGATCGACCCCTGCGTTGAATATGTTGTTTGCAGGAGCAATTTGGGTTTCGGGTGTAGATGCAGGTGGAAATTTAAAAATTGCCGCTACCCGTTATCGCCAAGTAGGTTACGATTTTTGGTCGGGTCCCTTAGATAACAAAGGTGAAGTTAATAGAGCAACTTGTGTGAAATGGGATAGACATTTTAATGTTTATGGCTCAGAGATTGAACAACTTCAATTAGATTTTGAAGCTGCCGGTGGAGGATCGCTCCCATCGGGTTCAATTGCTCCAAATGTACTTAGGTGGCCTGGTAAAGGAAATCCGGTTTTGGCTGCTGAAGGCTTCGATGTTTCAAGTGTTTTAGCACCTTTCCGCGATGTGGATGGTAACGGAATTTACGACCCTACCAAAGGTGATTTCCCAACCATTTATGCAAGTGCATTTCCTGCGCCCGATACTTTAGGTGCTTATGGCGACCAAATGATTTTTTGGGTAATGAATGATGCGGGGAATATTCATACTGAATCAAGCGGTCAAGGTATTGGTATTCAAATGAACACTTTGGCATTTGCGTTTAAGACCACGGATGAAATCAATAACATGACTTTCTACCGTTATAATGTTACAAACAAGTCTTCTCTTGGTTTACGTCAATCTTATATTTCTCAATGGAGCGACCCTGATTTGGGTAACTCAGCCGATGATTATGTGGGTTGTGATGTGGGTCGCAGGCTTGCATTTGTTTACAATGGCGATAATTTTGATGAGGCAGCAAACGGTGTTGGTGGTTACGGCTCTCAGTTGCCATTGGGTGGTATCGTTTTCTTTGAAGGTCCTAAAGATACATCAG
>CAZYXR010000005.1:52466-70120 GCA_964650845.1 uncultured Chitinophagaceae bacterium | reverse complement strand
CAAGATGGTTAGATGGAACACCATTTACCGATGGCGGTAATGGCTATGGCGGTACGGTGGTTACCAACTATTGTTTCCCAGGCAACCCAAGCGATGCTTCGCAGTGGAGCGAATGTTCGGTGCCAACTACTAAAGGTGATAGAAGGATGGTTCAAACCTCGGGGCCATTTTTGTTGCAACCAGGTTTAACACAAGATGTAACCGTAGGTGTTGTATTTGTGCGCCCTCCGGGCGTGGGCGTGGGTACTTGTCCAGATTTGAGTTACATCCGTCCGGCTGCCGATAAAGCGCAGGGCTTGTTTAATCAAAAATTCCGATTAACCAACGGTCCTGATGCACCAACGTTGGATATACGCGAGTTAGACCGCGAAATTATTATCAACCTTCGCAACTTGCCTGGCAGCAATAACTATGGCGAGGCATATAAAGAAGTAATTCCGGCAGCAAGCGTATTGTACCCTGGCGATACTAGCAATAGAGTGAAGTATGTGTTCCAAGGTTATAAATTGTATCAAGTAAAAGATAGCCGTGTTTCTGCAACCGATGTGGATGATCCAGATAAAGCATTGTTGATTGCACAGGTTGATGTAAAAGACGGTGTGGGTAGAATTATCGAGTTTAGATTAGATCAATCATTGAATTTGTATGTTCCTGTTGAAAGAGTTGCCTTGGGCGATGCTACCGATAATGGAATTCAAAATTCATTTAGACTTACTACCGATAAATTTGCCCCATCAGTAGATGCGAATAGATTGGTGAATCATAAATCTTATTTCTATACTGCTATTGCTTATGCGTATAATAATTTTGCTCCGTTCAACGTAAACCGGCCAGATTCAACTCAGCCAGAACCATACAGAGCGGGACGGAAAAACTTCAAAGTTTATTCGGCAATTCCGCACAAACCCGAAGTGCGTAACGAAGGAACTGTGTTGAACTCGCAATTTGGCGATGGTGTAGAGGTGAGAAGAATAGAAGGTGGTGGTAATGGTGGCAATGCAATTGATTTGACTGATGCTACCATTGAAAAAATATTGAAATCGGCCCCTAATCATTATACCGATACCTTGGTGTATCAAAAAGGGAAAGACCCAATAAAATTCAAAGTGGTTGACCCTATGAAAATTCAGGAAGCAGACTGGGAGGTTCGTTTTAAATTGATAACCGACTCAACTGTTTCGTATAATTCTATTAAAGATACAAGTGGAGTAGTTGTAGATATTGACTCTGCTGCCGCAGTAGATACTACTATTACTTGGGTACTACATAAGTTAAATAATGATGGTTCGGTAGCTGATGTTATCAATAGCGAAATTGTGCCGTATTTCAAACGTAAGTTGATTGACTATTCAACCGGTACGGCAGTGGTAACGGTAGATGAAAGAACTTCACGCCCATACGAGCAGTATATTACCTCGCAAACCGGAACGGTGCAAAACGATTATGGTTTTTCATTAACCTTCGGCTATCCGGTTGCCATTTACAATAACCGCTCTAATGGCAAAAGAATTTTCGACTACCTAACAAGTAGCGTTGAAAATGCCGACCCAACAGCACCGTGGTTAGCTTTCTTAAAAGACGAAGGCGAAAAAGACGTAGCAAACTGGATTCGCTCAGGCTCCTTATTAGGCGATTTGTCTGGCGCTTGGAATCCAAACAGATACCGCACCGGGATAGTAGATACTGCATTCACCGATCCAGGTTCACGTTTCGATAAAATGGTTTCGGGATCTTGGGCGCCTTATGCTTTAACTTCTAATTTCTCGATGGAAAATAATGCAACATGTCGCAACTACGAAATTGGTAACGACATGGGGCCAATTTACATCAACAACCCCGGCTTTAAGTGGAGAAACTATACCAATACATACAGTTACAGCGGGCAGCAAGGTCAATGCAATCAAGCAAATTTGCTGAATCCAATGCCACAAAACAATCTTGAAGAATTGGTGAGTGTTGATATAGTTATTACACCAGATACCAGCAAATGGTCGAAATGTGTTGTGTTTGAAACAGGAGAAGAATTTGGCACAAACCAGGGGGCCGATTTGGCACCAAATGGCAGAGCACCACGCAAAGGACAAATTCGCAGAGCATTCTCTAAAAGCAAAGACGGATCTATTGCTTTCGACTTCAATCAAAACTTTGATTATGTGGAAGATACAGGTCGTTCATGGTTTCCTGGATATGCCATCAATGTAGAAACAGGAGAGCGATTGAATATTGCTTTTGGTGAATCATCGGAGTATGCCGACCAAAATGGCAATGATATGTTTTGGAATCCAACTTCAATGGTTTACTCTACCATTGAACTGCCTGGACGAGTGCCGCCACGCGAGCCGTTTTTTGGAGGAAAGCATTTTATTTACGTAATGAATTCAAGGTATGATGAAGGCAAAAATGCACAAGAGGTGTTGCTGTCCAACTACAATGTTCCCGGTCCTACAAATGTTATAAACAGCCGAGTGCAAGAATTACACCGTTCACTGATTTATACTTCAATTCCTCATTTGAACCAAAATTTTGCGTTCACTGAACTGAATGGAAATAAAATAGTTCCACCATCGGAAGTAAAGGTGAAAATTCGTGTAGAAAGACCATTCATTGAATTTGCTACCATTGCAACTTTTACCGATGTAAATAATAACACCGGTGGTTTGCCGCGCTATCAGTTTAGCACCAAAGGTTTAGCCCCAAAAGACAATCAAAAAGAAGTAGCAAAAAATGCGTTGGATTTAATTCGTGTTGTACCGAATCCATATTTAGCATACTCGGCTTACGAAACATCGCAGTTTGATACTCGCGTTAAAATAATCAACCTGCCTAACAAGTGCGAGATAAACATCTTTACCTTAGATGGAACTTTTATCAGAAGGTACTCAAGGTCCATAGATGTTGATCCTGCTACCAATGCAAAGGTTGATATATCGGATGGAGCAGCATTGACCGATGGTCAAATAAACTTAGACAGCTCTATTGATTGGGATTTGAAAAATGACAGAGGTGTAGCGGTGAGCAGCGGGGTTTATATTATTCATATTAAATCTGCTGGCTTGGGCGAGCGCACACAAAAAGTATTTTTAGGTATGCGTCCACCAGATATTTCAAACTTCTAAAAAATGCATCCGCATTGCCGATATTTATCGGCAATGCTTTTTTCATAAATAAGAAATTCAGTAAGCAACAATAGAAATGAAAAAAGTTTTACTTATAGCAGCAACCATCGGAGCATTACAAGTTTTTGCCGGCAACCCCGATAGACGCGGTGAGGCAGGCGCAGCCGAATTGGTGATGAATGGTTGGGCGCGCTCAACCGGTATGTGGGGCATGAATTCTGCACGTGTTCGCGGTATTGAGTCGGAACGAATCAATCCGGCTGGATTGGGCTATGTGCGCAAAACAGATGTGCAAGTAGCCTATTCGTTATGGATGCAAGGTTCTGGTTTAGGGGTGATTCATGCAGGCTTTGCACAGCAGGTAAAAACAAATGTTTTTGCCATTACCGTTCAGTCGCTAAATTTTGGAAGAATTATCAGAACTACCTACGAAGATCCTCAAGGTGGAATTGGTACATACAGTCCACGCTTTTTGAATATTGGCATTTCTTATGCTAAGGTTTTTCCTTTGGGTATTAAAGGCGGTATTACCGTGCGGTTGATAAATGAAGGTATTGACAATATCAACGCATTTGGATTTTCGGTAGATGCTGGTTTGTTGTATTCAACAGGTAAAAAGAAAAATATTCATTTTGGTGTTGCATTAAGAAACGTAGGCACACCAATGACATTCCGTGGCGATGGGTTTTCGTTTACCGGAACTGCCGAAAGTGGTCAGTATCAGCTTGCCTTCGATCGCAAAACACAAAAATTCGATCTGCCTGTGCAGTTGAACATTGGCGCGGCTTACGACCTTTTATTGGGCAACGAATTTGATTTAGACCCAAGTACAAGAACACAAAATTACCGCATCACATTTTCGGCAAACTTTACCTCTAACGCCTATGGAAACGACCATTTTGGTGGAGGTGTTGAATTTTCGTACCGTGAAATATTTATGCTTCGCGGGGGCTACCGTGGCGAAGTGGGCATTACCAACAAAGATACTCGCCAAACCAACTATACAGGATTTGCCGGTGGTTTAACCGTAGAAGCACCTTTCAAAAAAGATGGAACAGGGCCTCGCTTGGGTATTGATTACTCATTCCGTTCTACCAGCATTTATCAAGGCACACACAGCTTAGGCTTGCACTTCAATTTGGGTGGAAAAGATAAAGCTCCGGCAGAAAACAGCGTAGTAGCAAAAGCAACTTTGGTGGAGGAAAAGCAACCTCTTAAAAAAGTAAGTTCCAAAAAATCGAAAGCGGAATTGCAAGCTGAGGCAGAAGCGCGAATAGATTCAATCAATAAAGTAACAGAAGCGTTGCGCGTGGAGCTGGAAGCAGCAAAAAACAAAAAGCCCGATACAGTAGTGCAAGTGAAGCAAGTTGAGATTATTAAAATTGATACTTTGTTTTTTGGTGCTAAATCGCATATTGAAGAAGTAGATGGTAAAAAAATAGAAGTGTTTGACGATTATGACAATTTGGAATTTGAAACAAACTCGGCTGTTATTCGCCCAAGTTCTTATCAATATTTAGATTATTTGATTGCGAAAGTGCGTAAGACTGATGATGCAATGTTGCGCTTGAAAGGCCACACAGATGATGTAGGTGCCCGTGCTAAGAACGTAAAACTTTCGCAAGAAAGAGTGCTTGCTGTTAAACAATACATTGTAAGTAAAGGAGTAGATGATTACAGAATATTGACAGAGGCATTGGGACCAGATAAGCCACTTGTGCCAAACAACTCGGCTGCCAATCGCCAAAAAAATAGAAGAGTAGAGATTTTCCTTGAATACTAAAAAGAAGTAGTATATTCGCAACAATGAGGACGCTCCTGCTATGCAGGGGCGTCTTTTATTTTTTTATACAACCAACAATCATTGTTTTATGGCGGTATTTTTTATGACAAAGGAAGGCTATGAGGCCTTGGAAGCAGAGGTGAAGAATTTAAAAAACGTTCGCAGAATAGAAGTTGCTAAAGCAATTGCTGAGGCGCGCGAAAAAGGCGATTTGAGCGAAAATGCCGAGTATCATGCAGCCAAAGAGGAGCAAGGGCATTTGGAAGCAAAAATTGCTGAAATGGAAACTAAGCTTGCAAGCGCACGCATTATGGACGAAAGTAAAATTGATACCTCTAAAGTTGGTATTCTTTCAAAAGTGGAAGTGCTAAACAAGAAAATGAATAAGAAAATGACCTTTACTATTGTAAGTGAGGCCGAGGCGAATTTAAAAGAGAACAAAATTTCTTCTTCATCGCCCATTGGCGCAGCTTTGATGGGCAAAAAGGTAGGTGATGTAGCTACGGCAAACACACCGGCTGGGGCTATGCAGTTTGAAGTACTTTCTATCGGCATTTGAGTTGGTAAGGCATACTGTGCTTGTAAATCGGTTTCTGCGAAATGTCTTTTGATTTTTTTTCCCCTTTCGCGGTTTTTGCGCATTATATTCGCGCCCTCAAATAGAATTCCGTAAAGTTCTAACACTGCGAAATGCCATCATACATTTCCTCACAAAATGGAGTTAATCCTTTACGAAAGTTCCATTTGTTTTTTATTACACTAATAATTTTTTTACATGAAATTGTCTTCTTTCGATTTTGCGCTCCCAAAGGATGCTATTGCAGAATACCCTGCTAAAAACCGCGATGAAAGCCGCTTGATGGTGGTAAATCGCCAAACCGGAAAAATTGAGCATAAGCATTTTAAAGACATTTTGAAATATTTTGGCGATGGCGATGTGATGATTTTGAACAACACAAAAGTATTTCCGGCTCGTCTTTTCGGTTTAAAAGAAAAAACCGGTGCCAAAATTGAAGTATTCCTTTTGCGAGAGTTGAACCGCGATGCCTTATTGTGGGATGTGTTGGTGGATCCTGCACGTAAGATTCGCGTGGGTAACAAATTGTATTTTGGTGAAAATGACGATTTGGTAGCCGAAGTTGTGGACAATACCACCAGCCGCGGCAGAACCATTCGTTTTCTTTTTGATGGCGGATACGAAAAGTTTAAAAAAGTATTGTTTGGTATGGGCGAAACGCCACTGCCGAAATATATTAAACGTAAGCCCGAGGCTTTGGATGAAGAGCGTTATCAAACAGTTTTTGCTAAAGAAGAAGGTGCAGTTGCCGCACCTACTGCGGGTTTGCACTTTAGCCGCGAGTTGCTGAAAAAACTGGAAATTAAAGGAGTGGATTATGCCGAAGTAACATTGCATGTTGGTTTGGGAACATTCCGCACAATTGATGTTGAAGATCTTTCTAAACACAAAATGGATGCTGAACAGATTGAAATTTCTGACAAAGCAGTAAAGATTGTGAATAGTGCTAAAGAAGCAGGCAAAAAAGTTTGCGCTATCGGCACTACTTCTATGCGCACCATCGAAAGTGCTGTAACCAGTACAGGGCAACTAAAACCATACAGTGGTTGGACGAATTTGTTTATTCACCCGCCACACACATTTCAAATTGCAAATGCAATGGTTACTAATTTTCATTTGCCAAAAAGCAGTTTGTTGATAATGGCTGCGGCATTTGGCGGTTACGATTTAGTAATGAAAGCCTACGAACAAGCAGTAAAAGAGAAGTATAAATTTTTCAGCTATGGCGATGCCATGTTGATAATATAGTTCTGGTTTATTAGCTGAAACATTGACTCGCTTCGAGTTGAACAATAGTTTATATTGAACAACTCGGAGCATTTTTTTTGATGGTGTTATTGATAAGAGTAAGGATTCGATAAAGGCGATTAATTACTACTCTCTGTAAAGTATGTAGTTACAAAACTTCATGTTAGAAGTATTTGCATTAGCATTGATAAAAGGAATATCGGTCGCTGCCGAGCTGCTTTGCAGGCTTAACGCATTGTTACAGCCGAATTTATCGCGAAAAAATTTAGCAGCTGTGTATAAGTTGATTGGCTCGTTTGAAACAGCAAACACCACAAATGTTTCTCCATTTTTGGTAAACACACCTACTCCGCTTCGGTAATATCTATTGGTAGAATTTTCTCTGAACTCAGGATGTACACTGCCGTTGTTCAATAACATTGGCCCCGACTGAATGGCGATATGTTTATCGTTAGCAGCTCTATAATAATTGGTTTCTACAACCTCGGCAGTTTTGTGGTTTACACTAAAAACGCCATTTGGTTTCATGTAAAATGCCCCACTGCCATTATTGGTGTTTATTGGTGCTAACTCACTGCCATTGTTTATTGCAAGACCAATAAAACTGCATCCGTTATCGGCCAAAGCTCCGTTAATCATAAAGCATTTTCCGTATTTTGAATTTGCCATCTTTACCATGTTTGCATGGCTGGCATCGCTTGTGTTTGTAAGCAGTTCAAAACGTTTTACCGAATAGCTATCTATTTTGATGGTATAGGCTCTAAAAGTAGTGCCGCCATACGGAATAGACGAGTAGCCGCGGGTTTGGGAAGTTGCAATAAGCGAACAAAACAATAGTACAAGAAGTGAGGCGTGTTTGTTGCTAACGTGTCTTGCCAAAGAAAATATTTGCTGCATGTTACCCTCTTTATTTTTGAATCAAAGTAATAATAGAAGCAAAACTTCCATTCAAATCATTCCTTCCTTTTTCTGGCATGTAAACTCTCGAAATGGCACCATCTAAATACAAGGCATCTATACAGCCGAAATGTTTAAAGAGTAAAGCAAAGTCATAGAAATTGGTTGGGTCTTCAGATATGGCAAATATCAATCTTTTGCCATCGGCAGTAACGCCAACTCCGTTTCGGATGTTTACATTTTGCGAACCTTTCTTAAATGCAGGATGATAAGCGCCATCAATTAGCAACATCGGGCCTGATTGAACAGCATTAGCAAACTTTAATTTTGCGCTTTTGGTTTCAAATTCTTGTGTGGTTGCAACGCCTGCCACTTTTTCATTCCAATAAAAAATGCCATTGGGTTTTAAATAAAAATTATCGCTGTTGGGGTAAGTAGTATCTAAAGGGCAGAGTTCTTTCCCGTTTTCTACATATAAACCAAGTGGCTTATGAGGCGAGTGGGCATCTCTGGATACTTTGAAAATGCCACCGTTCATCATCATTTTCACTTTGTCTGCTTGATTTTTGTAAACAGCTTTTAGCAGTGTTCCAAAATTGTTGTAGGTTTTTCTTTGCTTCGATGTGTCGGTCCAGTTGATGTGTACTTCATATTTTTCTATATCAACAACATATACAAGGTACGAAAGTCCATTTTCTTCTAATAGAATCTTTGTTGCTCCTGCCTCAGATTTTAAGTATTGTGGTGCGAAGGGAGCTTCGGGTTGAGCAGGTTTTTTAGAGGGGGCGGCAACGACAGTATCTTTTTTGGGTATTCTATCCTCCTCCTTTTTTACTTCGGCAGCAAGTTCTTTAGTTGCTTTTTCTGCCGCTTTTTTAAATTGCCTTATCCGCTCATTCAGCCCGCTTTGTTGATTCTGTATTTTTACTATTTGATTAGTGGCATGCCTTTTATCATCTGGCTTAGTTGCTTTGTCAGATTTAATGCTATCAACTTTTTGCCTTAATCTTTCAAGAGAATCAATCTTATATTGATATAACTGCACAGAATCGTTAAATGTTTTTGGATCAGTTTTGGAAAACTGCACCTTCAGCGAGTCACCTTCGGCAGTATTGTTAGGATTTCGGCATGCCGAAAAATTTAACATCAAAATCAATAATAAGTGAACACTCATGGCACTTCGTTTTAGTTTTTGCATTGTATTAGGATTGCACCTGCTAATCCAGGTTTAGAACTCATTTTTCTGCTTTGTATTGGCCTCATGGTTCTCAACATTTTTTCATCTTTTATTTCTCCCTCATACACATCTATTTTCAATGTGTTTGGCGAAATACTGCCCACGTTCCAAGCTTTTGAAATGATGTAGTTTACTTCGTTGGGCTTCAGCAAAACGGGAATGCGATAAGCCTCTTTAAGGTTATTGTTTTTTAGTACTTGAAGTGGTGCTTTGTCGAGTATCACTTTATCATTTACCACCACTGAAACTATATCACCATCTTCTTGCGCATCATCATAAATGCATAGGGTGATGTTGCATGTGTTTAGCAAAATTGGTTTTTGCTGCGCAATAACAGAGTCGCTTCCAATGTTCAATTTATGGTCAATTACCAATGGTACTTTTTGTACTGTTTTGCTTGGTTTTTGTTTTACCACTACATCAAACGAGCATCTTCTTGTGTTGCCCGCTTTGTCGGTGGCTTTATAAGTTTCGGTGTTTATACCAACAGGAAAGAAACTTCCCGAGCCCAAACCATCCAGCAATTTCATTTCTTCCACTTCACAGTTATCGGTGGCAGTTGGCTTGTCATAATCTACAATAACACCGTCAACATCTGCTTCTACATAAATTACTTTGTCTTCGGGGCAGCTAATATTGGGTTCTTCGTTATCCAATACCTTTACTGTGAATGAGCAGCTTTTGGTTACTCCGTTCAGACTAGCTTTGAAAGTATTATCAGTTGTACCCACTTTAAAAATACTTCCACTCTTTTCTCCATCAATTTGTGTTATAACAGGATTGCCTGAGCCAATTATTTCAGGAGCAGTATAAGTAACAGCAGCACCGCATTTTCCGGCATCATTGTTCTTTCTTGTATCGTCTGTGCATTTCAGTCGGAACTCATCGGTAGTGCATAATACTGTTACTTTAAAAAAACATTCGTTTCTATTGCCGAGTTCATCCACAGCCTCAAACTTTACAATGGTGCTGCCGATAGGGAAGTTGCTGCCACTCTCGTATCCTGCAATCAATTTCACAGTAATTGATTTGCCTCCTTTAGTTGCTAAAGGACGCATGTAATCTACCTTGGCAAAACTTTGCCCCTGCGCGCAGTCAGCAGTAATATCCTTCAGGCAAGTGATAGATGGTGGAGTATTATCAACTACTGGAGGAGGTGGCGGAGGAGGAGTTGGTTTGGGCTTATCTACAACAGGAGGCGGAGGAGGCGGGGTTTGCTGAACAGCCGCAGGCTTATCTTTTTCTACAGTTACTTTGAAGCTACATTCAGCAACATTACCTGAGGCATCCGTTGCTTTTAACTTAATGTTGGAAACACCTAAAGGAAAACTACTGCCCGATGCCAAACCCGAAACAACTTCTACGGTTGCATTACCACAGTTATCGTTTGCCTTTGGTAAATTGTAATCTACATTTTTACTGCTTTCGTCATTGCCACATTTTACTAAAATATCGCTTGGGCATGTTAGCGTTGGTGGCTCTGCATCCTGCACTTCTACATAGTAAGTTGCTGAGAGTTGTTCTCCAACATCATTTGTGGCTACAAAAGAAAGTGGTGTTCTGCCAACCTGAAAAGAACTGCCGCTGGAAGGTCCAGCTACTTTTTGAACACTTGCTGTACCGCAATCTGCAATCACCTTAGGTTCAGTGTAATTTACTTTTGCAAAGCATTTACCTGCATCTGTTTTTGTAACAATGTTTGCAGGCACAGTCATATCGAAGCGATTGCTGAAAGTCGCACCTGTTTGGTCGTTATATAGTGCTGAAACTTCACTGGCGGTAAGTCCTTTATTGAAAATGCGCAATTCATCCATCGAGCCGCTGAAAAATTCTGTACTGCCCGGAATATCGCGACCTATTTCAACCGGTGCATTGTTGGGAGTAAGTCTTTTGTTGTAGGCGAAATTCCAAACTTTCTGTCCGTCTAAATAAACCGCTACTTCATTGCCATCATACACCTGTGTATAGAAATACCATATATCGAAGTTCAATTTCTGTGTCCAGTACTCAGTAAAATCGGTATTCATAGAAACGGTACTTTGAGGACCTTCCAAAGCCTGAATACGATAATGAGGATTGTTATCTGTTTCTTTTGACTCTACACCTTTACAGATTAGCGTTATCCATTTTATGTTAGGCGTTCTGCCGGGTTTCATTTTTATCCATGCCGAAACACTAAATTCATCTTCGGGCGATTGCAAACTGTTTGAATTAGGTACGCTGATAAATCCTGAAACTCCATCAAAGTCAATGGCTCCACAGCTATTGCCAAAGCGATCATAACCGTGTTTTACACCACCGGATATATTACCGTTGTTGCCATTGCCGCTTTTGTCTGCAGCCGATGTGTTGTCAAACGGGTAATAGGCAATTAAACCACGCTTTGGTAGCTGGGCATTTGAAAAAAATGCAACAAAAAGAAGATTGAGAAGAAAGTAATACTTCAAAATATATATTTTATTTATTCAAACTCATAGATAACTATTTAGATAGTACAGGGCTTAAATTATATCGGGCTTAGACTAGTAGGCTCAGGAGAAAAGGATCTTAAGAATTTATAGTTCAACCTTTACATTTCGTTCCGAAATATCTCCGGAGATTTGATAGTCTATTCCATTTAGAATGATATTAAGTTGACCATCAGTAGCTCCTATATCAATAGGTACTACTGATGTGGTATTGTAACCTTGGCATGTTTTGTAGCCAATTACCACTTTTACTTGAACTTTGCCTGGCTGTAATACTCCCTGAACAATAAACTGATATTTATTTTTTCTATTTGCAGGAACGGCTAATCCTTCCTTCTTTCTCTTAATTTTATCTATTTGAGCCTCTGCAATTTTTTTATCTTCCTCAGAAGTATTTTGGTGATTTATAAGCTCAGTAAGATTCTCAACCAATCTGTCATTTTCAAATTTATTATTCACATATGTTTCACAGGAAGTATTACTCTGCTTAAACTGAATACTCACTCTTGTCCCTTTTTGGTTATAAATAGTTTCCCAAGCCCCAAAACCACCCTGTGCAATCACACATGATAAGTTTATCAGAAAGAAAAAAAGTAAACCAAATGATTTTGTGAGCCTCAATTTGTGTTTTGTCTAATGTAAAAAATGAAAGATTGCTTTTGCGAAATTAGCTGCTTTCAATAATGAGAAGCTTGCTAGTAATGAGTTAACATTACTCGTAATAATAAACCAACAAGTTGGTTGCATTTTCAGCTGGTGTTTTGCCCAAAATGTCACTGCGTTTTGTGCCATTTGCATCATATAATTCAAATACGTTTTGCATACCTGTATCCAAGTTTACCATGAAGATAATTTCATCCATTTCTTTGAATTTTTTCAAAAAGTCAAAAGCGTCTAAGGCTGCTTGAGAAAGTGTTTGTTCTTCATCGGTGTGCACAATAACATGATACAAAACACCTTCGGTTTTGCAAGCAGCAAGGAATCGTCTTGATGCTTTATTTTGGCTGCCGTTTAAGCCCACTTTGGGTTGGTTTTTAAATGCAAGCAAGTGTGTTTGAAAAGTTGTGGCTTCTACATCTTTAGCGCATTGAATAAACTCTTGGCGATGGAAGGTGTTGTTTTTTATGTCGAAAGATTTTTGCTGCCCATTGCAGGTAATGTTTACGCTTTGTTCTTTGATATTGGCAACGGCTATACCACCTGTAGCATACACAATTACAAAGCCATCGAACTTGTCGGTTGTTTTTTCGTTTACAACTTTACCATTGTCAATAGTTAAGCCTTCGGGTAAGTAATTGGCTTGTTTATAGCTTTCGTAATCTATGTAAGTGCCGCTCGAAATCAACACAACATCTTTACCTGTTTTCCATTTTTGGTAGCGTTGATACACCGATAAACCACCTTCTTTAAAAGCAAAGTATTTTGCTTTTACTCTTTGGTTCGAGCGGTTCATGGTAATCATTTTGTAGGTTTTGTCGCCAAATTTCGAGCTTGTAACTTCAACTTCGCTGGAAGCGTAGGCTTTCCATAATGCCGAAGAATGGCCAACAGTAAATGAGCATAACAATGCGATTGCAAAAACGGTGAATAATCCTCTTTTCATACTTTACTTTTTACTGATTGAGATTTTACTTTTTAAAAAATTGAATGATGTTGCTAATCCAATAAAAAACATAATGATGCCAATAAGTGCTGCAAGTTTAAGATAGATGGGTGAGCGATCCCAAAAGCGCGAAAGCACGTGGGTCCAAGCGTATTCTTCGGTAACTTCTAAAAAGAACTTTTGGTACTTTGATATTGGTGGCAAAGTAAAATTGTAATTGCAGCTAATCAACACATCGCGTAGTTTGCGAATGTCATATTCAAATACGCGGTCGCGATCGCTGCCCACAATTGCTTGCGCTTTGGTTGCTACATATTCTAACCAATACGAGCCTATGGCTTTGTACAATATTGGGTCGTAGGCATCCCATTCGCCTATTACTCGGAATGTTTTCCCCAATTCAATTTTTTTGTGCAGGTAGGCAAATGAGTCCACTTTGTATTCGGCCGAATCTTTTGCGAATAGCTTTGTGGTTAGTGCTTCGTAAAGAATTTCTCTGCCATTGAAACCAAGCGAATCAATTTGTTTTTGATGAAACTTCAATCGGTTCAGTTCGCTAAAATCTATTTCGCTTAGATATTTATTGAATTGAAAATTTCCGGCAGTATCAAAGTATTCTTCTTTCGTAATAACAGTAGAGCACCATCCAGCCGAGCAAGTAAAAATCAGCAACAAAAAAAGTGTGTGTGTTTTTGTCATCTGCGCTTTTTAAAATCCTTTGGTGAAATTGTAACCTATGGTGAATTGGGTATAAACGTTTTTAATTTTGCTTGGAGCTACGATCTCGGCAGGCAGGTTGGCTGTTTTGAAAGTAGGCGTGGCAAACTCGCCACTTATGTATATTATTTTGCCAATATTTATAGAAAGACCTGCGCCAATAACTTGCCAGTTTTTGGTAGAAGCGGTGATGTTGGGGTTCGACCAGCTCCACGGGTTATCGCGACTGATGTTCCAAAACAAATCTACCACTGCCGGTGCGCTGCGTCTGCCTTTCTTGCCCATTTTTGCGCCTTTTTTTCCATTGATGCGGAAGCCCAATGTGATGGTTTCGCGTCTTGTGCCAAAATCGGCAATGTCTTCAATTACTTCATTGCGCGAACTAAGGTCGGTGCTTACATAGCTTGCGGTTCTTTTGTACATAAAGTTGTGCTGTTGCAGGCTGTTGCTGTATCGCACCAAATACTTAAAGGCGGTCCAGCCTATTGCAAAATCAACTCCGAAATCAAATTTGCTGTATTTGTAATCTATTACATCGGTGAATTTGCCATTACCGGCATCGGAGGTGCTTTTCCAGGTGCCGCCATTTATCATGCCTACCGAGCCGCCATAGGCTCCGCCCACAAAAACCCCTAAATGAATGTTGGCGCGATAAAGCGGATGGAACATAATATCGCCTCTAAACCCGGTGCCGAAAGGATTAACCAATTTTTGCCCGCCACCGGTAAAAGTAGTTGAGTTGGGCGAGCCTGCCGGAGTTTGGGTAGAGCTAACGGTAACATCGGCAATCATTGGGCGCGAACCCATGTCGAAGCCTACATTCAACCCGAAGCGCATGCCCAAATACTTTTTATACTTTTTGGAACTTGAACTTGAGTAGCTGCTTGAACCTGATGAACTGCTACCCGATGATGAACTGTTGCTGTATGATGGGCTGGAGGTAGGTGTTGGTGGAGGTGGGAGATTTTTTTCTTCGGCTCTTACTGTTCGTTCGCTGATGTCTCCGGTTAACACATAGTCAATACTTTCGTTTATGCCGATGGCGCCCCCGGTGCTGCCAATATCTATCAGTTTAATCTCTTTAGAATCGTTTTTGCTGCAGTTGATGTATTTAATAGTTACTTGAAGCTCCTTTTTTCCGTAAGGTAAATTTCCTTCAATATTAAAACGATACTTATTGGTTTTGCCACCTTGGTCGCACGATGTGGTACTGGTTCTAAAGCTGATGCTTACCTTAGTTCCGTTTTTGTTGTATATCTCGCTCCACGCGCTGTAGCCTTGCGCCACGGCACTTTGGGAAGCTGTAATAATAGCTGCGATAAAAAGTATTGTATGTAGTTGTTTCATGTATAGTTGAATGATTGTTATGGATTAACCAATTGTTTTACACACGCTGCATTTACGTTAATAGTGCCTGAGGTTAAAAAAGAACCTGTGTTGTAGCAATACACATCATAGTTGTAGCTGCCATAAGGCACATTGGTAAAATTGGCGCAGTTGGTTTGCCCGCAGTTTACCGATGAATATGCCGACTGTATGTATTGTGTGCCCAATGAGCTTAACTGAATTTGGTAATAAGCGCAGCCACTTTTTATAGCAGCACTTGTGTAAAAGGTTGCAGAGCCTATGTTATTGGTTGGGTTTACAACTCGTTTTACACACGCTGCATTTACTGTAACCGAACCCGTAGTTAAAAGCGCACCTGTGCTATTGCAATATACATTGTAGTTGTAGGTGCCATAAGGCACACTGCTAAAGTTGGCACTGCCCGCAGTGCCGCAGCTTGCTGCTGTATTTGCCGATGAAATAAACTGCTGGCCCAGCGAGCCCAACTCTATTCTATATGTGCCGCAGGCGCTGTTTACCACGTTTGTAGTGTAAAAAACAACACTGCCCAATGTAGTGCTGTTGCCTTGTGTAAGTTCGCAACTGTAGCCAAAATAGCCGAAAGGACACACACATTTGCCCGATTCGCACACACCGCCATTTCTACAACTTTCATCGCTGCATTTGCGGCACGATGATATGCCCAGTACACATAAAACAGCAAAAAATGTAAATGTTTTGAGTAGAATTTGTTTCATTAAAATTGGTTTTTTTCATCAACCGATTATGTACACAAATCCATATTGGCTATGTGTGTTTCATAATCGAGCGGTGCAAATAAAGTTCATTTGCAAATTTTTCCAAGTCCCTTTTTTAATAGTTTCTTACCTGCCATTGGTTTGCAGCACTAACATGTATCAGCAAATTTTTTCTGTTTGTTTTGGCTAAAGCCAAGCATCTTTTACCTTACTTCGCCACATGATACTTTCGGGATTAGAAATTAAAAAGAAAATAGGTTCTGAAATTTTTATTGAACCCTACAACGAGTTGCAGGTAAATCCAAACAGCTACAACCTGCGCTTGCACAACGAGTTGATGATTTATACTGGCGAAATGCTGGACATGAAAAAACCCAACGAGTACGATACTTTTAAAATTCCCGAAGAGGGCTATGTGCTGGAGCCCGGCAGGCTGTATTTGGGGCGCACTGTGGAATACACCAAAACCCTCAACTATGTGCCCATGCTCGAAGGGCGCTCGTCCATAGGCAGGCTGGGGCTTTTTGTACACGTTACCGCAGGCTTTGGCGATGTAGGTTTTGCCGGCTATTGGACCTTAGAAATGTTCTGCATTCACCCCATTTGCATTTACCCCAATGTAGAAATTTGCCAAGTTTATTACCACAGCATCGAGGGCGAATACCAATCTTATACAGGGGGCAAATACCAAAACAACGAGGGTATTCAACCCAGTTTGTTGTATAAAGATTTTCAGCCTAAAGCCTAAAAATTTGCGGTAGCCATTTGGCATATCCACTATTTGGTATAAAAAAATATCGAGCAGCTTCTGCATCTGTTTTTTGTTTTAGCTTGAAAACAGATTGACATGCACGAATTATCGGCCATTCCAATTTCGGCTTGGCAAAGTTTATTCGTTCGCTAAAAAAAAGACAGTGGATTGTGGCTGCCGGGCATCAGCGATTTGCACTTACCGATAATACCCGCAAAATGGTGGCGCGGGTATGTGCATAAAGCAAAAGCCAATTTTTACACCCGCCCGAATTCTTTTAGATAAAACGAAAACCACCCCACCGAAAGCAACGAAACTGTCGCAATGGCAATAATAACAGGCGCAGGCGTGTGCAGCGCAAAAACGAAAACAAGCAGCAAGGCAAAGCGCAGGTATTCTAATGGCACAGTCCACTGTTTAAGTTCAAACATGCCGCCCATGCTTACAACAGTAAGTATCACCAAGCCAATGGCCGAAAATTTCAACAACAAATTTTGGTCGAAAGGAGGCTTTGTTTCGGTAAAAAGAAAAGCCGATGTACCGGCAATCAACAGCAGATATTGGAAGAATACATAGTAGCTTAAACCCGCAGAAATAGTGGTGTTGTATTTTTGAAACTGCTGTGGCGTTACCGCCTTGTAAGGCTGCGTGCCGCCCAGCTCGGCAGGCTTCCAACCAGGTTGTAGTATCAACATCTTCAATTTGTTTTTCCACGAACTTGTGCTTGCTACATCTTTAAACAAATCAATCCAGTACTCAAAATTCAACCACAGTGGGTTCCAACTTCGCGGCTGCGAAGTAATGCCATACACAACCTCTTCGTCCTCTTGCTGAAAAGTACCAAACATTCTATCGTAAACAATAAAAGTGCCGCCATGATTGCGGTCAATGTATTTTGGATTTACGCCATGATGCACCCGGTGGTGCGATGGTGTGTTGAAAATATACTCTATGGCCGGGTGCATTTTGCCAATCAAGCGGGTATGAATCCAAAACTGATAAAGCGTGTTGATAGAAGCCACCGTTAAAAACATCATAGGTTCAAAACCAACAAAAGCAAGCGGCAGATAAAACACCCACGAAAACGCCCCTTGAAACCAAGCTTGCCGCAATGCCACCGTTAGGTTATACTCTTCGCTTTGATGATGCACCACATGGCTGCCCCAAAGCACG
>CAZYXR010000005.1:0-52456 GCA_964650845.1 uncultured Chitinophagaceae bacterium | reverse complement strand
GTGCAAGCCGGTGAAACCAGTAATAGAAAAAATCAACCGCCACCCACAGCAGCAACCACATCCACCAATCGGTAGGTATTTTACCTTTCCAGGGCGAATGGTTGTAAATAAAGTAGTAACCACCTACGGTAAATACTTTAATAAGAATGCCCGACACCTGCGAGCCAACCCCGCAACTCAAATTTGTAATTGCATCGTTGAAACGGTAATAGGGTAAGTGCCTTACCTTGCTTATCAGCACCTCAATGCCAATCAACAAAAAAAACATCGGTATCGAAAGAATAATTAAACTCATTGGCACAAAGTATTTAATGAGGCAATATTCGCGGGTGGCTTAAATCGTATTCAATTTTAAGAAGATTATGTGGTATTGCAATCTGCTATGTGGATTCTATTTTTTGCCATACAGAATAACAATGTGATATTCGCCACCCGCTTTAATCATGGATATTCAATTGATTTTATTGATAGCATCTGGTGCATTGGCATTTGTGTATTGCGCTATGGTGATGTATTTTTTTGCTGGCTGGGTGAGTACAAAAAAGTTTGTAGAGGCGGCAAGCGAAGCAACTTTTCAAAAATCTGTTACCATTATCGTTCCTGTGCGCAATGAAGAAAAAAACATTGCAGCATGTTTAGAAAGTATATTCAAGCAAGATTATCCCAAGCACCTGTTCGAGGTAATTGTGGTGGACGATTATAGCACAGATGGCACACGAAGAATTGTGCGGGAAACATCTTTTCCGGCTCTTCGTTTGTTCGATTTGCAACAATATCTTGGCAACCGAGGCGAAAAAAAACCAAACAAAAAAGAAGCCCTTTCAATAGGAATAAAAAATGCACAAGGCGAATTGATAGTTACTACCGATGGCGATACGGTGCGGAGCGAAAAATGGTTGAGCACCTTAGTGCGTTTCTATCAGCAAAATGAATGTAAGTTGGTTACAGCACCGGTGGTGGTAAACCCTGCTTATACACCGTTGCAAATGTTGCAACAAGCAGATGTGGTTAGCCTGATGGGAATTACTGCGGCAACCATTCGCTTTCAGCATCCAACTATGTGTAGCGGAGCAAACTTGCTTTATGCAAAAGAAACCTTCCACGAGTTAGAGGGCTTTAAAGGAAACAATGATGTGCCATCGGGCGATGATATTTTTTTGATGCAAAAAGTATATGCAAAGTATCCTGATGGTGTGGGCTTTGTAAAAAGTTTTGATGCCACAGTGTTTACCCGTGCCGAAAGTGGGTTGTTTAGTTTTTTTCGCAGCGAATTCGCTGGGCGAGCAAAAGCACCGGCTATGCAACATGGTGGGTTAAAATGATGTTGCTTTATGCTTACATCTTTAATGCTGCTACATTGGGCGTGGCAGTTTGGTGCGGCATTAGTTTTGCAACCACGTTGAATGTTGAAACGCTCGTGCCTGCCTTTATCTTGCTCGGGTCAAAGTTGTTTATTGATATGCTATTCAATGTTCCACTGTTGATTTTTTTCAAAAAATGGTGGCTTATTTTTGTGTTCCCAATAATAGAGTTGCTACACATTCTTTATATCCTTTTGGTAGGCTTGCTTTCGTTGAGCGGTAGATACAGATGGCGCGGCAGAAAGGTTTCTTAAGCTTTTATACTCATCAAATCTTCAATAAACTTTCTGCTTTTGCGAGCCTTAATTTCACGTTCGCGCTTTGCGGCAAGTGCTCTGCTTTCAAATTGTTCGTGATACATCAATTGCCAATCGCTGGCAATGTTGGAAGTGAATCTGGTTTGTCCGGAGTTGTGTTCGTGAAGTCTTCTCTCTAAATTATCAGAATGCCCCACGTAAAATTTGTTGGCAGCAGAAGAATACAAAATGTAGGTGAAATACATTTTCAAAGAAAAAAAGTAGCGAGGGGGGAGCTCGAATCCCCGACCTCAGCATTATGAGTGCTGCGCTCTAACCAGCTGAGCTACCTCGCCAAACTGTTTTTCACAATCAGTTTTAAAAAACGGAGTGCGAATATAATATTTTCTCTAAGTCAATGAAGCGAGACTGAAAAATTCCTTTTCTCTTACTCCTCTTTCTGTTTGTTGCAAGGTGCAGCATTCAACGTTTTTATCGTGTTCAAAAAAGAAAACGTGATTATTTTTAACGGCTTCGGTTAAGAAATTTTTTTTCTCATCCATTGCAAGTAGTGGGCGGGTGTCATATCCCATAACATAAGGAATTGGTAAATGTGCCATAGAGGGAAACAAATCGGCTGCGTAAACAATGGTTTTGCCTTTCCAATTGATGTGGGGAATCAACATGCTCTCAGTGTGTCCGCTCACGGTTTTTAATGCAATTGCAGGGTGGATGTCGCAAGTAGCATCGCCAGTAAATTTTAATTGCCCGCTTTCTTGAATGGGTAGAATGTTTTCAGAAAGAAAGGATGCTTTTTCTCGCGGATTTGGATTGGTGGCCCATTGCCAATGTGCGTGATTGCTCCAGTAGGTTGCGTTTGGAAATGTAGGGTTGAGTTTTTCGCCATTTCTTACAACTGCACCACCACAATGGTCGAAGTGAAGATGCGAAAGCAGAACATCGGTGATGTCGCTCACTGAATAGCCTAAATGGTTAAGACTTTTTTCGAGTGTGTCATCGCCATGAGGTTCGTAGTAGCTGAAAAATTTTTCGCTTTGCTTGTTGCCTAAGCCGCAGTCAATAAGAATAAGCTGTTTGCCATCTTCTATTAGTAAACAACGCATTGCCCAAGTGCAAAGATTATTAGAGTCGGGAGGATTGAGTTTTTGCCAAAGTGTTTTGGGTACTACGCCAAACATTGCTCCTCCATCAAGCTTAAAGTATCCTGTGTTTATGGTGTGTAGCTGCATTGCAAAGTATTTAATATTCTATTACAAGACTATCGTGATTTGCACCCAATTCGAGTAGTATTTTTGAAACATCGGTAACGAAACTTTGAGAGCCGCAAACATAAAATCGTTGAC
Organism: uncultured Chitinophagaceae bacterium; assembly: GCA_964650845.1. GTDB lineage: Bacteria > Bacteroidota > Bacteroidia > Chitinophagales > LD1 > UBA7692. The sequence continues at coordinate 49,495 of CAZYXR010000005.1, read as the reverse complement.
CAAAGTCTTTTATGTAATCAATCAAAATATCTTTGTTAAGCCTGCGTTCGTGAAAGCCAATTACGCCTTCGCGCGAGTAATGGTTGATGTAATTTTCTTTAAACAAATCATGCAGTTCGACCCCTGCTATTACATCGCGCGAAGTGTGGTTTGAGTAGATAAGCTTATTGGTTGCAAGGCGATTTTGCTTTTTCAATTCGCGGAAGATGGAAAGGAATGGAGTGATGCCGGTGCCGCCAGCAATAAATACTCCCGGCCCTTTGTATTCTATTGCTCCAAATGGTTGTGTTATGATGAATTCGGCTCCGGTGTTTACTTTGCTTAACTTGGCGGTTACGCCATTTCTATCGGGGTAAATGCGCACTAACAGTTCTAAACTCTCCCACGAGTTGAGGCCGGTGAATGTGAATGGACGAAATTTTTGATTCCAATCTGTTTCGTTTAATGCCAGTTCGGTTGCCTGACCAGATGTAAATGTGTAGCCGCCAGGTTTTTCAATTACAAAACGTTTTACATCGCTGCTTACGAAATAGGCTTCTTTTACTTTTACGTTGTATTTTTCCATAATTATTAAAAATGGTTCGGCTGTATACTTTGTGTTGTGGCATAGTTAATAGGTTTTGCGAAATGTTTTTCTGCTTTGGCGCAAACCTTTGTTAAGGAGTGTCTTACTTTTCTTCAACCACTCCCAGTGATAAAGATTCTATACCACTGCCATTTAAAAAACCCTTGGCGTAAAGTGTGTAGGTTTTTCCAGCTTCTAGCATAATGCTGTTGGCTAAAGCAATATCGGTGGTAATGGTGTTTTCTTCGGTTTGTGCTACAAAAGAATAGCTGCCTGCATCAATCGAAATAAAATCGGCATATCCTTGATTGGCAAAAGTGAAAGACCTATCATTAAACAAAACACTGCCGTTGGCAAATAACTTAAAAGGCTGCAAGTTAGGCACCAAGTGCAAAAATCTGAATTGGGCTTTGCCTGCATCGGGCGTGTTGTGCGAGCTGCTTAAAAGTAAGCGGTTTATTGCTCCAAAAGAATCTACTAAATACACTGCATTAAAGGCATCAGTAGCAAAATCGGCACTGCCAATTCTTTTTACAACTTCTTCTCCTTTTTTTACTTGAAAAGCAAGATTGCTACGACTAATATTGATGTAGTCTGAAACATCGTTGTAATTAATATTGCTCAAAATTTCTTTCCCATCATTGAACACTCTTAGCGATGGAGCATCTGGCGAAGCCTGCACAAATTTTACATTGGTAGTGCCATATTCTTTGTTGCACGAGCCTGCAAAAAGTATCAAGCTGCATAGTATCCCGGTAATAGATAATCGAGTCATCATAAACATTGTTGGTAAAGCAAATAAAACAACAAAGCCGATAAGTGCATGCACTTATCGGCTTTGGCAACGATAGAATATGCTACAAATTAGTTTGCAGCCAAGTAGCTTGCAACGCCATCGTGTGTTGCTTTCATGCTTTCTTTGCCTTCGCTCCAGTTTGCAGGGCACACTTCGCCATGTTTTTCAAAATAGTTTAGTGCATCTACTATGCGTAGAGCTTCGTCTATGTTTCTTCCCAAAGGTAGGTCATTTACAAGTTGATGGCGAACTTTTCCTTCTTTGTCAATAAGAAACAAACCGCGGTAGGCTACCAACTCGGCTGTTGATTGCAATTGCTCGTTTTCATCGTAGAAATACGCGCCATTCAAAACATCATAATTTGTAGAAATTGTTTTGCTTGTATCGGCAACAATTGGGTAAGTTACACCACCAATGCCACCTTTTTCTTTTGGCAATTGCAGCCAACCCCAGTGGCTTTGCTCGGTATCGGTAGATACTGCAACTACGGCAGTGTCGCGTTTTTCAAAGTCTGCTAATTTTGCTTGAAATGCGTGTAGCTCGGTAGGGCACACAAAAGTGAAATCTTTTGGGTAGAAGAATAACACTACATTTTTCTTTCCTAAATATTGATCGAGAGAAAAATCATCTACAATTTCTTCTCCGTTAATTACTGCTGCTGCTTTAAATGCAGGGGCTTTTTTGCCAACTAATACTGCCATGATTATGTTTTATTTTTATTTAAAAATTGTGCTGCGAATGTATGTACTTATCGCATGGAATTGACGTATAATTTGTGTTAAGACTTGATGAATTAAAATAATTGCCAACTTCGGCACCAATTTTCATGAAAATATATTTTGCATCAGACCTTCATTTAGGAACCCCCACCCGCGAAGCCAGCCGCCAGCGCGAGTTGCTATTTGTGCAATGGTTAGATGTTGTAGCTAAAGATGCAGACGAGGTTTTTTTGGTAGGCGATGTGTTTGATTTTTGGCACGAATACAATACTGTGGTGCCAAAAGGTTTTGTGCGCTTGTTGGGCAAAATTGCCGAGCTGAGCGATAAAGGAATTAAGGTGCATGTGTTTACCGCCAATCACGATTTATGGATGCAAGGTTATTTGCAGGAAGAGTTGGGTGCGATAATTCATTATGCACCAATAGAACGCGAGTGGAATGGTAAGAAGTTTTTCATTGGTCATGGCGATGGCTTAGGGCCGGGCGATAAAGGATACAAGCGAATGAAGCGATTGTTTACTAATCCTTTGGCGCGTTGGGCTTTTAAATGGCTGCATCCGGATATTGGTGTAAAAGTTGCGCAGTATTTTTCTAAACAAAGTCGCTATGGCAGTGGAAACAATACCTTAGAAAAATTTAAAGGCGAAGGCAAAGAGTGGTTGGTGCAATACTGTAAGAAAAAGTTGCAACAAAAACATTTCGATTACTTCATTTTTGGCCATCGCCATTTGCCCTTAAACATTAAGGTGGGCGAAACGAGCACTTACATCAATCTTGGCGATTGGTTGCATTATAATACTTATGCTGTTTTTGATGGAGAAGCAACGAAGTTGCTTGAGTTTGGCAAGTGATGTGTGGATAGCGTGAGTTTATTTGCCAATGTTTTGGGCGGCTATCCATGCGGTTGTCCATGCGGCTTGAAAATTAAATCCTCCGGTAATAGCATCTATATTTAGCACCTCGCCTGCAAAGTATAAGTTGGGTGCTTTTTTCGATTCCATTGTTTTGAAATCAACTTCCTTTAGCGTTAGCCCTCCGGCTGTTACAAACTCTTCTTTATTGGTGCTTTTGCCAGTAACTTTAAAGTTTGCACGGCAAAGCAATTCTATTATATCGTTCACATCTTTCTTGCTTGTTTCATTCCATTTTTTTGTAGCAATTTTTTCTGGAAAAACATTCTTCCATAAACGCTGAGGAATATCGAAAAGCGGATTTGCTCCAATCTGTTTTTGAGGATTGTGTTGCTTGTATTTTTCAATATGAAGTGTGGTTTCGTGTACACCAATACCTGTAAAATCTATTTGCACATCGAAGTGATGATTGCATTGGTGCAAAACACGGGCACCCCAAGCCGATAGGCGCAAAATTGCCGGTCCGCTCAAGCCCCAATGGGTAATCAACAATGCTCCTTCAGCTTGCAGTTTTAATTGTTTGATTCTTGCCGAAGCATTGCGCAAAGCTACACCTGCAAGACCTTCTATTCGCGCATCTTTTATATTGAATGTAAAAAGCGATGGAACCGGAGGGGCGATGCTGTGCCCTACATTTTCTAACAGTTGCCACATTTTAGCTGCGCTGCCTGTGGTAACAATTACCGCATCGGCTGCAATTGTTTTATTTCGGTTGGTTGATACATGCCAAGATAGGTCATCCTGTTGTGTAATATTTTCAATTCCCTCCAACAGGTTTACTTCAACTTTTAATCGCTTTGCCTCTGTAATAAAGCATTCAATTATTGTTTCGGAACTATCGGTAATTGGAAACATTCTGCCATCGGCTTCTTTTTTTATTTCAACACCTTTTTTAGCAAACCATTCAATTGTGTTTTTGGGGTTGAAGCGCATGAATGGTCCCAATAGTTCGGCTTCGCCACGCGGGTAGTTTTTTACTAAAATTTTAGGATCGAAACAAGCGTGCGTTACATTGCATCTGCCGCCACCGCTGACGCGCACTTTTTCTAATACTTTGGGTGATTTTTCGAATATAACAACCCTATATTCAGGGTGCAGTGCGGCAATATTGATTGCCGCAAAAAATCCTGCTGCGCCTCCTCCTATTACAACTATTACTTTCTGTTTGATATGGATTGTTTTGGCAACAAAAAAATCAATATTTTGTCAATTGCCGAGATAAAAGCCTCTGAAGTAATTCGGACGATTTAAGTGGTGAGTTTTTTTGAGGCTCTCATTTCAACTCTTCAAACCTGCATTTAAACATACATTAACTACTATTCATCCAAAAGAGAGGAAACATTTTTGTGTTTTTGAGTTTCCACCAACTACATTTGCGGCCGCAATGAGAAGTACTGTTAATTTAGAACAACGGGAATTGCTCCTTAATCAGGCGCAAAAGCTGTTTACGACACACGGCATCAAGAATCTTACCATGGATATGATTGCAAAATCATTGAAGATGAGCAAGAAAACTATTTATGTGATGGTGCGCGATAAATCGCAGCTGGTAAACGAAGTGATAGAGAGATACATTCAAAGCGAACATCAAAGTCTTGATAGTATTAATCAACAAGCCGAAAATCCATTGCATGAGTTGGTATTGATAATCAATAGAGCATTGGAGCAGACTGAGGATTTTAACCCCGAGTCGCTTTTTGATATGCAAAAACATTACCCCGAAAGTTTTCAAATGTTCTCTCAGCATCGCACTACTTTTTTGCATAGCTGCTTGTTGAGGAACTTAGACAAAGGTGCGCAGGATGGTTTTTACCGAAACGATTTTAATAAAGATGTGATAGCAAAAATTTACATCGGAATGTTGAAAGTATTGGTTGATCAAAGTCTGTTTCCGGTAGCTCAATATTCATTTGTTGAGATATTGAAAGCGTATATAGATTATCATTTGCGCGCCATTGTTACCGAAAAAGGGTTGGCAGAATTGAACAAACAAAAGGAACTGAACTTAATTAAAATATAATAGATGCATTGCCGTCTAAGCACCATCGTATGAAACAATTGTACTTTACCATACTTGCTACATTTAGTAGCTTGATTTTATTTGCTCAACAGCCAGATTTTGTAAAAGCCTTTTCATTGCAAGATGCTATTCAATATGCGCTTCAAAACAACAACGATGCTAAAAATGCAAAGTTAGAAGTAGATAAAGCCCGTTGGCGCAATTGGGAAATTAAATCGGCAGGCTTGCCAACTATTACTGCGGGGGTTGATTATACTTATTACTTCAAACAGCCTATTTTTCCTGCGGCCGATATATTGTTTAATGACCCAAACAGCCCTACAACACAAGTGTTTGGTTATTTGTCGCAATTTGACCCGAATATCCGGCAGATACTTTACAACAGCGCTATTGCAAGTAAAGACCAAAAGATAAGTTTTGTGTTGCCGCATAATCTTTCAACCAATATTCAACTTACGCAGGTGATTTTGGATGGCAGATATTTTATTGGATTAAAAGCAACCCGCGATTTTACCCGTGCTGCACGGTTGCAAAAAGACCTAAGCGATCAAGATGTAAAGTATAACATCATGAAAGCCTATTACCAGGCACAAGCAGCCAGCGAAAGCAAAGCATACCTTGCCGAAGTAAAAGACTTGGTGCTAAAACTTACTAACGATACACGAAAGATTTATAAAGAAGGATTGACGGAGGAGCTGGATGTAAATAGGTTAGAGTTGGCATTAACCAATCTTGAAAGCCAAATAAACTCTACAAACCAGTTGGCGGAGGTTGCATTGGCAAACATGAAGTTTCAAATGGGATTGAACTTAACTGATGCTATTATTCTTACCGAAAGTATCAGCACTTTGCGCGATAAAATTGATCCGCAAATAGTAAATAACTTTCAAGCCACACAACGTATAGAATACGAAATGTTAGAAACCGCAGTTCGCATTCGCGGCTATGATGTGCAACAACGCAGAAGCGGGCATTTTCCTTCGTTGGTAGGTTTTTTAAATTACGGTTGGCAAGCACAGGTAAATAAGTTTGGCGACCTTGGTAAGAAGACCGAAACCACCTATCCCGATGGTGATGTTGTTCGCAAAAGTCCATGGTTTCAATCGGGTATTGTTGGCTTGAAGTTGAGCATTCCGATTTTTGATAGCGGCAACAGAATGGCAAACGTGCAACAAGGAAAGCTTGACGAACAAAAACAGAAAAACGATTTCGAGAATTTTCAACGTGCTGCAGCATTGCAGGTGCAAAGTTCGCAAGCATTTTTTACCCAAGCCATCAACGAAGAGTTTTACACAAAAAAGAGTGTTGAGTTAAGCGAAAAGATTTTTAAAACTACCAATGTAAAGTTTAAAGAAGGTATTGGCAATAGCTTTGAACTGGTTCAGGCGCAACAAGATTTAATTCAAAACAAGCTGAAATACATACAGGCTCAAGTGGGCTTATTGAACACTAAAGCCGATATGGACAAAGCTTTGGGTGTTAGGTAGAATATACTTTGACACCATGACACAATTCAAAAAAACAGAAATCATCATCAATGAAAAATAGACACAACATTATTGCCATAGCATGTGCAACAGCTTTTTTTACCGCTTGTGGCGGAGGGGGCGAACCCAAAGACTTGGAAGGAAAGAAAAAGTTGCTTTCGGAATCGAAATTGCAATTGAAAGAACTGCAACAGAAAATAGCAAGTTTAGAAACCAGTATTTCTAAAATTGATACATCTTTTAAAGTAGAACAGAAAATTAAATTAGTAAAAGTTGATACACTAAAACCTACCGACTTTAATCACTTTATAGAAGTGCAAGGTACTGTTGATGCAGACGAAAACGTGCTTGCAATCAATCAAATGCCGGGTGTGGTAACAGCAATTCTTGTAAAGCCCGGAGATAGAGTTTCAAAAGGCCAAGTGCTAGCAACTACCGATGGCAGCGCCTACGAACGTGGTTTAGAAGCCATGCAAACCGGTTTGGATTTAGCCACCACAGCCTACGAAAGACAAAAACGCTTGTGGGAGCAAAACATCGGTAGCGAGATACAATACTTGCAAGCAAAAACACAAAAAGAGACTTTAGAAAAACAAATGAAGGCTCAAGCTGCACAGCTTGAAATGACGAAAGTGAAATCGCCTATAAATGGCACTGTGGATGAAGTGCGTTTGAAATTGGGCGATATGGCAGCACCAAGCGCAGCCATGCCGGGCATCAGAGTGGTGAATACAAGCAAATTGGTTTTGAAAGCACGTGTTAGCGATAGCTACATCGGCAGAGTGCGCCAAAATGATAAAGTAACTGTGTTCTTTCCCGATTTGAACAAAACTGTTGAATCGGTAATCAGCTATGCAGGGCAAGTTGTAAATCAGGTAAATCGCACCTTCAACATCGAAGCGAAGTTGGATAATAACAAAGGTGAATATGCCGCCAATATGATTGCCAAGCTTTTAATAAATGATGAAATAAAAAAGAATGTATTGGTAGTGCCTTCAAACGTTGTTCAACGCTCGGTTGATGGTATATATGTTTTGATTGCAGAAGCCGAAAATGGTAAACTGTTTGCCCGCAAGCGCTCGGTAAAAGTAAGTACCGATTATGACGGCAAAACAGTAGTGGAGGAGGGGTTAAAGGCTGGAGACCGTGTTATTACCTTCGGTTTTAGCGAGTTGGTAGATGGCCAATTGATAACCGATTAAGAAGTTGAAGAAGTACAGAATCAATAAATGTGTTGCTGAGTATTTGATTCTCAGAAGCCGAAAATAGCATTCGCCCTATTACAAAAAATTCAATCTATTCAAATGAATACGGAACGTCTTAAAGAACTAAGTTTTACAAGTTGGTGCGTTAATAATCGCACTGCCGTGTATGTGTTCACTATCATCATATCTTTAGTAGGTTTTGTTACCTATCAAGGCTTGCCCAAAGAGCTTTTTCCGGATGTAGTGGTACCTACAATTTCTGTAGCTACTATTTACCCGGGGGCCACTCCGCAAGACGTTGAAAACCTTATTACCAAACCATTAGAGAAACAGTTAAAATCCATCAATGGTGTAAAAAAAGTAACAAGCAATTCTATTAGCGACTTCTCTTTAATTGTAGCAGAGTTCAATACAGATTTAGACGCTACGGTGTGCAAGCAAAAAGTAAGCGATGCGGTAGATAAAGGAAAAAAAGATTTGCCAACCGACTTAGATAACGACCCGCAGATTCAGGAATTCGATATTTCTGAAATGCCTATCATGAACATAAATCTTGCGGGCGAGTTGCCTTTAGATCAAATTAAAAACTTAGGCGAAGATTTACAAGATCGCATTGAATCGCTGAAGGAAATTACCCGTGTAGATATTGTGGGGGGCTTAACCCGCGAGGTGCAAGTTGAAATTGACCTTTATAAAATGGTAGCAGTAGGTATCACATTTATGGATATTGAAAATGCCATTCAACGCGAAAATATGAACATTAGCGGTGGCGAGTTGCGTGTAGGCGAGTTGCGCAGAAATCTTCGTGTTACCGGTGAGTTTCGCGACCCAAAGTTGTTGGGTGAAATTGTTGTGCGTTCTTTTTTGGGTAATAGCGCATTCCTAAAAGATATAGCAATCGTTACCGATGGTTATAAAGAACGCCAAGACTTTGCACGCCTCGATCACAAGCCTGTTGTTACACTAAATGTTATCAAGCGCAGTGGCGAAAACTTAATTCATGCTACCGATCAGATTTATGAAATTATAGATGAGTTTAAAGCCAACCGCTTTCCGCAGGGGCTGCATGTGAAAGTAACCGGAGATACTTCGGATAATACAAGATTGCAACTACACGAATTGTTGAATACCGTAATTCTCGGTTTCATTTTTGTGGTGTTTGTATTGATGTTTTTTATGGGTTTCAGCAATGCTTTTTTTGTGGGCTTGTCGGTGCCGCTTTCATGTTTGGTTGCATTTATTTTAATGCCTGGGTTAGGCATGACCATGAACGTAATGGTGTTGTTCTCTTTCTTGCTTGCATTGGGGATAGTGGTAGATGACGCAATTGTGGTTATTGAAAATACGCATCGTATTTTCAATAAGTATGAGTACAAGATAGAGCAAGCTGCCAAGTATGGTGCAGGCGAAGTGTTTATACCAGTTTTGGCCGGAACACTCACTACCCTTGCGCCATTTGTACCGTTGCTTTTTTGGCCCGGTATTGTGGGTAAGTTTATGAAAAACCTACCCGTTACATTGATTGTAACTTTAGGTGCATCACTATTTGTTGCCTTTGTAATTAACCCTGTTTTTGCTGTTAGTTTTATGGAAAAAGACGACCATAATGCAACATCTAAACTTAAAGATTATGCAAAAGGGTTTATTGCTTTTACAGTTGTTGCATTGCTTTCATACATCACTGGAAACATCGGTTTGGGCAACTTTGCAGTGTTTGCTATTTTGATGATTTTGTTTTACCACTTTGTTTTGTTCAAAGCAATTGTTGCTTGGCAAACGGCAATTTGGCCAAATTTTATTGGCGCCTACAGAAGCATGTTGAGTGGGCTTATTAAAGGCGGTCGTCCGTTATATGTTTCGCTTGGAGTTTTGGTAACGTTAATTATCAGTTGGGGAATATTTTTGGCATCAAATCCTAAAATAGAGTTCTTTCCAAGTGGCGAGCCAAACTTCGTTTACGTTTATACTTTATTGCCGCAAGGAACCGATGCGGTGGTAACCGATAGTATCACACAAGAAATTGAACAACGAGTTTATAAAGTAATTGGCGAAAGCAATCCAGATGTTACCTCGGTAATTACCAATGTAGGTTTGGGTGCGGGCGATCCGCAAAATCCTGATAAAGTACCCACTCCAAACAAATCGAAAGTTACGGTTGCCTTTAAAAAATATGCCGAACGAAATGATGTGCGCACCTCTAAATGGCTTACTGCCATTCGCGAGGAATTTAAAAAACGCGGTGTAGCTGGTGCTACAATTTCTGTGGAGCCTGAGCGCAATGGCCCACCGGTTGGTAAACCAATAAGTATAGAAATTAGTGGCGATGACTTTGAAGTTTTAGAACCACTTACACAAAAAATAAAAGCTGCAATTGATCGCTCGGGAATTGAAGGAATTGATGAGTTGAAAAGCGACTTGCAAATCAGTAAGCCCGAAATTATTATTGATATAGATAGAGAAAAAGCACAACGCGAAGGAGTGTCGTTGGCTCAAATCGCGGTAGAAGTGCGTACAGCATTGTTTGGTAAAGAGGCAAGCAAGTTTCGCGATGCCAACGAAGATGCGCCAATTATGATTCGCTTGCAACCGCAGTATCGCACCAAGGCCGAAGAGTTAATGAACTTGAATATTTCGTTCTTCGATATGTCTATGGGGCAGTTTAAGCAAATACCAATTTCATCATTGGCAAAATTGCGCTACGATAACTCTATCAGCACCATCAACCGCAAAAATCAAAAACGCGTGGTTACACTTTCCAGCGATGTTACCGAAGGTGCATCTGCTAATGCTATTGTGCCGCTTATAGAGCAGTTGGTAAGCACTATGGATATTCCAGAGGGTTACGAAGTAAAACTTACCGGAGAGCAAGAGCAACAAGCCGAAACCAGCGATTTCCTTGGTAAGGCATTCTTGGGCGCATTTGCATTGATGTTTTTGATTTTGGTTACACAATTTAATAGTGTTGTTAAGCCTTTAATTATTGCATCTACTGTGTTGTTTTCATTGATAGGTGTGGCATTAGGTTTTGCAATTTTCCGAGTGCCGTTTAGCGTTGTGATGACAGGTGTTGGTATTTTTGCACTTGCAGGTATTGTGATACGAAACGGAATTCTTTTGATAGAGTTTATTGATGAATTGCGCCAACGTGGCTTGGGTGTGGTAGAAGCCGTTGTAGAAGGTGGCGCAACACGTATGACACCTGTAATTCTTACCGCCTCTGCCGCAATACTTGGTTTGATTCCTTTGGCTATCGGGTTGAATATGGATTTTGCAACCTTGTTTAGCGAGTTCGATCCTAAGTTTTATGTAGGTGGCGATAACGTAGCATTTTGGGGGCCTTTAGCTTGGACAATGGTTTACGGTTTGGTAGTTGCTACTTTCTTAACCTTGATGGTAGTACCTTGTTTGTATATTCTTGGTTACAATACAAGAGAGTGGTTCAGGAATAGATAGCAGTGAGGATTTTAAATATGCAAAGGGCTTCTGTGATTCAATTCACAGAAGCCCTTTTAGCTTTGTTTTATTGCTATTGATTGCTTGTAAAGTTGTTCAACTCCTCAACACTGCTACTGAAGCCAAAAACATCATTTACCTTGAAATAGTTTGCAGGTTCGCTGCATCGGCTGTATGCAAATTTTGCGAAGTCTAATTTGCTTTGTTCAAACCCAAATGTTTTACAAATCTGCACTACTTGGTTGGTGTTCAAACATTGTTTTGATGCAATATTTTTTGCAGTAGAAAGCTTTGTTTCTTCAAAGCCCTGCTTGCCGATGCTTGCTAATGCACTTTGAAAGTCGCTGGTATTCATTGCATAAGCACCTCTGCAACCCACATTGCGCGTTGGCGGTGTTGGTTGCCCCACGGCAGGGTCGTTGTATCCAGTTGTAGTTGTGGTAGTTGATGTGCCGCCCAAAAGTGGGTCTGTAATGGTAACATTCATGCCAACACCAGGCATCCCAATATTTACATTTACTGCCTCAGTATTTGTGAGGGTAGTTGTTGTATGCGAAACTGTTGTAGTTGCCGCAGGCGGTGGTGTTGGCTGGCCATAATGCACTACTGTTACATTGCTTGGAGCAACATAACCTTGCCTTATGGGAACCATCGAAAAATAATTCAACTTAGGTTTTCCTGTTTTATCTTTTCTTATCTTATAGGTTACATCCGCAAATTTTCCTTCGGCATCTGCAATTTGCAAGTAGTTTTTATTGATTTCTAAAAGAGCCTTATCCTCAAATATTATTTTGGCGTTGTAGTATGGTTGGTTAAGGTCTTCAATACGAAGGTTGGTTTCTGCTACATTATTTTGCCGCTCGCCATTCAGTATCAAAAAAAACTTGTCGCCATCTTCGGAAAAGATGGTGAGATGACCAACAGGAACGGGTTGTGCATCTGCTTTAACAATACAAAAAGAAATAAAAAGGAATGTAAGAAGGTGTTTCATAAAACTTATTTTTCTGCTAAGGTAGAATCATGTTGCACACTCTTTGTTCTTATTTATTCATTAACAGAAAGAATCTCTAAAGCATACTCGATTTAATTCCCACTAAATTGATAGACTATTGTACTTTCGCCACTTCATGTCAAAATCAGACAACATTCATCCGGTTTTCGATAAGCTGCTTTCGCGTAAGGAGCGCGAAAGAAGTTTACAACAGTATTCTAAAGTTGTTTGGATTACAGGCTTGTCGGGTTCTGGCAAAAGCACCATTGCGCGGGCATTGGAGTATGAACTGTACCTGAACAATTACAAATGTATGGTGTTGGATGGCGATAATGTGCGCACCGGCATCAGCAACAATCTCGGTTTTTCCGAAGCAGAAAGAAGGGAAAACATTCGCAGAATTGCCGAAACGGCAAAACTCTTTTTAGATGCAGGCGTTATTACCATTTGCTCTTTCATTACACCATTAGAAGAGTACAGAAAACTTGCAGCGGAAATTATTGGTACGGAAGATTTGATACATATCTTTCTGGATACACCTATTGAAGAATGCGAGAGGCGAGATGTGAAAGGATTGTATGCAAAAGCAAGGCGCGGTGAAATACAAAACTTTACAGGAGTAAATGCACCGTTTGAGATTCCAGAAAATCCAGACTTGATAGTTTCTACCAAACAAAAAAGCATTTATGATTCTTTTAATGAAGTGCTGCAATTTGTGTTGCCGCTACTTCGTCATCAAGACAATACAAAATCCCAATTCGAGAATTACAACATTTGAGTTTACTATATGTCTTACAACGTTAATCATCTCAGAGCACTTGAGTCTGAAGCTATTTTTGTGCTGCGCGAAGTAGCTGCGCAATTTCAAAATGCTGCTATACTTTTTAGTGGCGGAAAGGATTCGATAGTGGTAACGTACCTAACGAGGAAGGCCTTTTATCCTGCTCCTATTCCTTTTCCTTTGGTACATGTAGATACCGGACATAATTTTGTTGAAACCTTACAGTATCGCGATGAACTTGTGAAGCAACTTGGAGTGAAATTAGTGGTAGGCTCTGTGCAAGAAAGTATTGATGCAGGCAAGGTGAGCGAAGAAAAAGGCTATAGTGCATCACGCATCAGGCTGCAAACTACTACACTTTTAGATACCATAGAGCAATACAAATTTGATGCTTGCATTGGTGGTGCCAGGCGCGATGAAGAAAAAGCGAGAGCCAAAGAAAGGTTCTTTTCGCATCGCGATGAATTTGGACAGTGGGATCCCAAAAATCAACGTCCGGAACTTTGGAACTTGTTTAATGGCAGAAAACATCAGGGCGAACATTTTCGCGTTTTTCCAATTTCAAATTGGACGGAGTTAGACGTGTGGCAATACCTTGCAATGGAGAATATTCCGCTGCCCAGTTTGTATTTTTCACACAAAAGAAGCGTGTTTCAACGCGATGGAATGTGGCTTGCCCAAAGTCCTGTAATACAAATGAAACCAACGGAGCAAGCCGAAGAAAAAGTAGTGCGGTTTCGCACTATTGGCGATATTACATCTACAGGTGCTACACTTTCTACGGCATCGAATATTGATGAGATAATATACGAAGTAGCCACAGCGCGCACAGCCGAGCGTGGTGGCCGAGCCGATGATAAGCGCAGTGAATCGAGTATGGAAGACAGAAAAAAAGAAGGATACTTCTGATTTGGAAATTGATGAATTTGAAGATTTAGAAAATGGATAATGTAACTCAAGTAATAAATAACCACAATATCAGCAACGGAGTGTTTGACAGTAACAGCTACATGAACATGGAGCTGCTTCGGTTTACAACAGCAGGCAGTGTGGACGATGGCAAAAGCACATTGATTGGACGATTGTTGTACGATAGCAAATCTATTTTTGAAGACCAGTACGAATCGGTGAAAGCTACCAGCGAAAGGCGTGGTGAACAAACCGTAAATTTAGCATTGCTTACCGATGGGCTGCGTGCCGAGCGCGAGCAGGGTATTACTATTGATGTTGCCTACCGATATTTTTCTACACCTAAACGGAAGTTCATTATTGCCGATACGCCAGGGCATATTCAATACACGCGCAATATGGTTACCGGTGCATCTACCGCCAACCTTGCTTTGATATTGATTGACGCAAGACATGGTGTGGTTGAGCAAACTATGCGCCATTCTTTAATTGCCTCGTTGTTAGGTATTCCGCATGTAGCAGTGTGCATCAATAAAATGGATTTGGTGAATTTTGATAGAGCTGTTTTTGATAAGATTGTAACTGATTATAAAAACTTTGCTGCGCGCTTGAATATCAAAGATTTTCATTTTATCCCCATATCGGCTTTGAATGGCGATAACGTGGTGAATCGTTCGCAAAATACGCCTTGGTATGATGGTGTTACGCTAATGTATTTGTTAGAAAATATTCATATTGCCAGCGACCATAATCACATTGATGCGCGTTTTCCGGTACAGTTTGTTGTGCGCCCTTACAACGATGAATTTCATGATTATAGAGGTTATGCAGGCAGGGTGAGCAGCGGAGTGTTGCGCCCGGGCGATGAGGTGGTGGTGATGCCCTCGGGATTTACATCAAAAATTAAACGCATTGAATTGGGTGGAAATGAAATTGAAGAAGCATTTGCACCATTGAGTGTTACAGTATTGCTGGAGGATGAAATTGATGTTTCGCGTGGCGATATGATTGTACGCACTGCAAATAAGCCGCACCAAAGCCAAGATGTTGAAGCAATGATTTGTTGGATGGGCGATAAGCCAATTCAGTTGAATGGAAAATATGCAATAAAGCAAACTACGAAAGATGCACGTTGTGTAGTAAAAGAAATAAAGTACCGATTGGATATTAGCACACTTTCGCGCATTGCCGAAAACCCTTCTATTGGCATGAATGATGTTGGTAGAGTTTCGTTGCGCACCACTGCACCATTGATGTTTGATGCTTACACAAAAAATCGCGAAACAGGAAGTTTTATTCTTATAGATGAAGCCACAAATGTTACCGTTGGCGCAGGTATGATATTAAGTTAGTAGCGGCTTGTTATAGAGGAGTTTATAGAATCAGTTTTGATTGTTTTCAATACTTTTTCGGCAATGCACTCGGCCATTAGTTTGTAGCCTGAAGAATTAAAATGACCATCCATTGGCCAATAGTAATCTTGAATGCTAGGTGTGTTTTTTAGTCGTGGTTGAATATCAAGAAATGTAATGTTTTTGAGCGAAGACAACTGCTTGCGCATTTCTACATATCGTGAATCTAAATCATTTACAGAACTAAGCATTGGCTGTAAAACTATGAAGATGCGTATTTTGTTGTTTATGCTCCAAGGAATGACATCTGTTGAAAAGAGATTTGTTATAGCATTAATGGCATTTTGTTCTGCAAGAACAATTTGGTCTTTGGTCATTAAGTTGTAATCGTAATCCCAAACTTTATGCAATACCAATCTGAAAATATGGCTGATAGCATAAATGGGTTCCCACCAAGGACCACTGCGAAATTGTAAGCTACCGTTTGGTAAAAAACGCTCTTTCCCTCCCCTTGACATAACATCATCAACGTCAGTTAAATTTACTAAGAAAATTGCATCTGTAATTTGATTGTGGACAGCTAATTCTTTTAGAAGCATAAATTCGAAAAACGGGTCATTGCCACTTACTCCTGCGTTTAAAACGGCAATATTGCTGTCATAGATATTAATTGTGTTTTCTAGCAATAGTGGATATGTGCTGTCGGCAGGTGCGCCCATAGATTCGGTAAACGAATCGCCTAATGCACATATTACTTTTTTATTGGCTTTCGGTAGTGGCCCTCTTAAACCTAAATCGTTCGTATATTCTCCAGAATAGGTGTATTCGGGAGAAGTGTAATCTCTTGATGAATTTGCAGTCATCACATTCGTGTGGAGAGTTTTTGGAGATTCCGATGGGTCAATAGTGGAAATTTTATTGTTAGGGCAGTCATACATTGTTTGATATGTTCCCCATTGTATTTCGCTATATGTTACTGGATTCTTTAGATAATAGCGGAGATAAACTTCGCAGAAGTAAAGCGATACAAATACTGAAACTCCCATAATAACAAATCCATAAACAGGTTTTTTGAAACAATAGGCTATGTATAGTAAACAACATATTGCCAGCAGATAATATGTTGTAGTGATGCAAAAATTTGAACTGCCTTGAAATGGTTCGGATAACTGTGTTAGTACAAATAGGAATAGGATAACTGCTCCTAATATTTTCAATATGGTAGTAAATCTCATTAGTTATTAGTTACATCAGAGAGGCATTGAATTTTTTATGAAGTAAAATGTTGTTTCATGAGTTGCTCGGTTGAAACATTTAGAATACATCTCATACACCAAATTCCAAATTTATGAAAAGGATACAAAAGGTCTTTATTGTTCTGTAATCCTCAATACTTTTTCGGCTATGCACTCGGCCATTAGTTTGTAGCCGGTAGAGTTGTGATGCTGGTCAATCTGCCAATAAAATGTTTTGAAATCGCTTCCGCTAAGGTGAATTTTTTGCGCGTAGCATGGCAGTAAATCAAGGGTGCGAATGGTGTTTGATTGGGCTGCCATTTGCTGCAGTGGCAAATAGTTGTAATCGTATTTATTGTTTTGCACTTCATTTTTCAAAGGCAGCAATACAAATATAATTTTCATATCATGCTGTTTGCCCAGGTTGTCGAAGTTAAAAGTGAGTTGTTGTAGAATGGTTTCGAGATTTGTGAGATAGGTGTTGTCAATTACTGGAGCCTTGCCTATGTTATTGTTGAAGGTGGTTAATAGCGTTCTAAAAACAACACTAATCATGGCAGGATAAAACCAAGCCGGAGGCGAATTTTCTTTTATTTTATCATTCGGTTGAAAACGTTCAAAGCCACCTCGCAGCGGAAGGTCATTCAATAAGTCATTCGTTGAAATTGTTTGCACTACAATATCTGGTTTATATTGTAGCAATCGGTCTTCAAGATTTTTGTAGTTGAAAAGAGGGTCGCTACCACAAGTGCCGGCATTCATTACTTCGTAACTTTCGCCCAATATCTTTTGCATTAAAAATGGATAAGCTGAATCGGCAGGCGCAGCATCACCCTCGGTAAAGGAGTCGCCTAAGCTGAGTACGCGAATTTTGCTTGTATCTTTTTCGATGCGCCATTCTTTGTCAGAAAATCCGAGAGAGTTGGTGTGACGTTGGTAGTTAAATTCTTCTTTTTTTAGATAGTGGGTGGCGTTTGCCGGCCAGGCATGATAGTAGTTTGTAGGATTGGTTTTGAGTTGGCTGATAAACATTACATCGCCATTTGGGTTCCTGGCAAAAAGCAGTACTTCGGCAAGCGCCAAGCCAATACATACAGAGCTTGTAAGTAAAACGGTGCGCTCTTTTATTTGCACAAACTGGGTGAGGGTAAGCAGCAATAATATTGCCAATGCAAACGGTGCAAGATGAGTATGCCACCTTACAAAATGCCAGTTTACTTTGCTAAACCAATAGTATTCCCATGTAAAGTAAAATGCCACAAAAAGCCAAGCAATGGAGAGTAAAAAGCGGAATACCATTGTTGTGCTGTTATGAATTTTATGTTGAGAATATGTTTTGGACAATGGTTGGTATATTAAGCACCAAAGAAAATGTTTTCTTTACTTTGTAAAACACACAATGATTTTTTGATTACAAATTTGTTCAGTTTCGTTATTCGCACCCGTTATTTTCTATATGCTGCTATTATTCTAATAGGAGTTTGGTTGCGCTTTTCAAACGGTATTACACTACATGCAGATCCAGATTACAGTGGGTATTTGTTCCCTGCAATTGATTTTTTAAATGAGAGAAGTTTTACGCATCATTCTGCACGTAGTTTTCCCTACCCGCTTTTTGTTTTATTACTGTTGTTAGTTTTTAAAACCATTAATGCCGTAGTTATTGTTCACCATGTTGGAGGTATTGCTGCTGCTATTGGTATGTTGTGGTTGTTTGAAAAAATGTTAGTGAGGTCGGAAGGGCAACAATATAAGAGGGTAGCGAGTGTGCTTATTATTTCTGTTTCTACATTGTTGTTTGTAGCCAATGGCATGACTATTATGTATGAAAAAACCTTGCGTCCCGAGGGTGTTTTTGCACCATTCGCGGTGTGCTTTTTCGTACTACTTTATCGGTTTTGTCAAAAATTTTCATCAAAACATTTTCTCTCTCTTTCCATTATTGGAGGTGTTGGTTTTGTTGCTTTTACAAGATTTAGTTACGCTTTTTTGTTTGTATTGATTGCTGCTTATTTTCTTGCAGTTAAACGCATTCCTAATGAATGGAAAAAGTTGTTGTGCATGTTGGTGATTCCAATATTGATATTAATATCAATCGAAACTTTTTTGACTTTGCGATACGATGGCTCCTCTAAATCTTTCGTTGTTCGTCAAGTATTTTACAGCCATGCTCATATTGTTTTGCAAGCTATGAAAGACAATAGCCTTGCGGCAAACACTGATGACAGTTTGAATAGTCTTGTGTATCCGATTTTGGTAGAAGAAATTGAAACAAATCCAGATACGAATTTTATTGTGTTGCGGTATTCATTAGATGCACTTCAATATGGAAACTGTGGCAAAGTAATACAGCAGTTTTTTAGGGATAAAAAGAGTAATGAAACAGATGAAGTTGTGGAAGGTGATGTAAAGGCATACTATAGTAATTGGATAAAGCATATTTACTTTAACTACCCAATTATGTGTTTGAAAAAAGTAGTATGGCAAATTTATTTTGCAGTTGTTGATATGCGGTTGCGAATGTTTGATTATTTTCTTGAAATAGAATTGCAGAATACAATAGATAGCCCCCCTCCTTATTCGTCTCACTCGTTAGTGCAAACAATTGGGTATGCACATGGGGGTACAATTACAATTGCAATTCCCCTGTTGTTTTTGTATATCTATATCCCTATTCTATACGCTGGTAAATTCATTTCTGTACTGATTTTTATTGTAGGAATATGTTTGTTTGTTTTTAGAAAACTTTCCTCTGTTTCTATTATGCTATTGATGTTTTTAGTCGTAAGTATTTTGACGGTTGCTTTTGCCCATAGCTTCGATCAAATTCGCTATCTTCAGTCATTGCAAGTTCCTATGATTATGCTAATTGTATTCTTTTACCGCGATATTGTAAAACAGCTATGAAAGTTTTTACTGTTTTCCTTTCAGTTGGTTTTTTGATGCTGTTGTTTTATGGAACTGGATCGTATTATTATTATCATCGTCAGGGTTTCCCTTTTGAACCTTTTGTACAAATTGGTTTCAATAAATACGATTCGCTCGAAATCCAAAACGATGATTTAGTTGTTCTTTGTCTTGGTGGTTCCACTACAAACGATGGAAGATTACAAGAGGTAGAAAAGTACCCTTCGCAACTGCAAAAAATTCTTGAAAAGAAGTTTGGGGGTAAACGAATCTATGTGTTAAATGGAGGGATGGATTGGTACACGTCCAAACATTCGTTGATTAATTATACTACGTATTATCGGAAATTTAAGCCTGATGTTGTAATTGTGATGCACGCGATTAATGACATTTGCCGATCATTTTCACCGGTAGATTTTTCAAATGGTGAATACGCAGCTACGTATAGTCACTACTATGGACCAGCCGTCAATGCTACTAAACCTCCTTCAATGGAGCGTTTTCTTATCAGAAAATGGTTGGGAGATTTTAAATATCAGCAACAATTTAATCCTATGCAGATTGCAAGTTATTCTGATGACGCGTTTCGCTCTTTCGATGCTTTTCGTTTTTACATGAACGAGTTGCAAAGTCGTATTGTAAGCGATAGTTCTTTGTGTTTCTTTGTAGAGCAACCATCTTTTTATCAGCCTATCAATTCCGAGCCAGTTGAGCAAAGGCTGTGGTTTGGCAGGGCATTATGCAACAATGGTAAAACGTACCCTGATGGGGCGTCAATGTTTCGAGCAATGAAGAAATTTAATGCTTGCACTCAGCAGCTTTGCGAGGCTAACAATGTTTCATATACCACAACTATGCAGGTGTTTCCTATTGATACATTTCATTTGAAAGATGATGTTCATCATACACCAAAAGGTGCTGCTTTATTGGCTGGCATAGTAGCAGACAAGCTCTTTAATAATCCAAAATTTATCATGTTAAGCAAATCAGGCTTGAAAGAAAACAACTACTCCGAGCAATTAACCGTTGAGTAGTGTAGAAAACGCTATTGAGTTTTTGTTTCAACCCAATCCCACACATCCCAGCCTTTCATGCCGAAATGATGGTAAACGTGCATTAATGCAGGCTCGTAGCTTGTTTTGAAGGCATCATCAGTTATGAGGTTTTTTTCTTTATTCAGCATCAAGGTGTGTTTGTAATAATCTGCTATGAAATTGTATTTTTTTGAAAGCAATGGCGCATGCTGCATTCCAAACTCCCATGCAGTAGCTATTAGTGTGCCTTGGTCGCGGGTTTTCCATTGTGGTAGTGCGAAAATGTGCATGGTTTTTTGGTGCCAGGCATCTAAAAATGGATGGCTGTTATCGTCAAACAAAAAAACGCCCCCGTTCCAATGTTGCCAATTTGCATCTTTTACTTCTATGCCAAAGGTGGATTTGATTTGCTGTTGCAAATGATTGCATTCCATGTTGTACACATCATATTTGCCTTCGGCAAACCACCTGCGCTTAAATTTATTCCATACAAAATACGAGTGTTTTTCTACCAACTTAAAAAGATTTTCGTTGGCATAAAGCATCACATTTCCATCGGCATCATGCCAATGGCGTTTCCATCTGTGGTAGTAGGTGTCGTTATCTAATTTGAAGCGCACAGGACTAAGCAAAAAGCGAGCACTGATGATGGCGTAACGCAGTGGCTTTTGCTTTATTATATCAAACTTGCGAAAGAGTTGTTTGCGTTTTTCTATTAGAGTCGGCTCTTTTATTTGCCGGCTTACATCATACTTGTCCAACAGTCCTTCGAGTTCGTTGTGCCATACATTCCACTTTTCTTTGCACCCGCAGTTTACCGAGTAGGGGCTAAAACTGCGCATTTGGCAATGGTCTGGGGCAAAATTGATAATGCCGTTACGCTGCTCGAATACCTCATCGCATAAGGGCGAAACAGCCACTACATCGGTATCAATATAGCAATACATTTTGCCTTTGGGTACAAACTTGTGCACACCGGTTTTAAGGTAAATGCTTGCTTGATGGTGATCTAAATGCTCGGGTGTTTTTACATCAATAACATAACTATGGTCTATGGCGATTTCATTGCGCGAACTATCTGTAAGTACCAAAATTTCACTTTGAGAAAATTTGCGCAAAGCCTTCAATGAAAAATGGAGCGTATCAATATGTTCTGCCGCTCCGCAAACAATAAAAACAAAGGTCTTTGTCATGATTCTGTATTGGCTGGTGGGGCGTTGCTAAGCAAAGTTTCTATAGTATTGTTTTCTATGTGTTTGAGCATGTCTATTACCATGTAGTCGTCTTTAAAGTCGAAGTCCTTTAAGCTTTCTTTAAATGGAAAATCTTTGGGTATCACGCTTATCAATAAAGTTAATTTTTGGAGGATGTTTTTTCTTCGTTGCTCATCGAAAAGTGATTGATAGAGTACTTGCTCCATCTTGTGTTTTACAAATTCCGAAAGTTCTGTTGGGGTACTGATGATAATCTGTTCTGCATGCTTTATTGATTCTGCCTTCCAATCGTTCACTTGTTTAATGTAATCGCCAAAATGCAATTTGTTTTTTTTGTCAATAGCAGAATTTACAGCCATGGTGGTAAAAAACGGACTGGTAAATTCAGATATTTCTGTAAGCTCCATTGCGCTAAGGTTTCTTATGGCACACTCTTTTGGAAAAAAAACCGTGTGTAGGTATAGTTGCACTTCCTTTTCAGTACAAAAAGTGAGAATATTCGGAATGTCCCTCCAGTTTTGCTGCATGGCACAAGCAGAAATGCCAATAAAAGTATTTTTGCGTTTGCAGTAATCAATAAACCAATTTACATTTTCCATTACTGCATCAAATTTGGCGTTTAATCTTATTGCTTCATACACTTCTCTTGTTACTGCATCAAGCGAAATGTTTATGTGAAAATTGCCGGCTTCGAGTAAATCTTTGATACGGCTGTTTAGCATGGTGGCATTGGTTTGAATAGAAATGCAAATAGTAGGGTTGAGTTGTACTGCTAACTCCCATATCTTGTAGTATATTGGAATCATAAAGGGTTCACCTCCATAAAACTTCACTTCTTGTAGAAACGGAATGTATGGCTTTAGTTGCTCTACAAATGCATCGTCATAAGGGCTTTCCACAGGCGGTTTGCCTTCTCTGTTTTTTCTAATGAGCGAAGAAAAATTTCCGCTACACATCACACATTCTAAGTTGCACGTATTGCTCAACTCAAACTCCATTACCGATGGATAACCATTTGCATTGGTGTGTTGTTCATCATATTGTTTGGCTTTAGCTGCATCAATATTGCCGGCTTTTATCTGTGTTAAACAATAGCGGCAACCATGCGAAAAATCATAGTTTTTTAATGCCGCTCTTAGTTCTTGGGCTTTTTCACCAGTCCAAATCTCATGGATGCTTTGTTGTGGGTAAGTGCCCAATACGTGTTCTCTGTTGTAGCAACAGGCTACCGCTTTGCCATAATGACCAAAGTAAATGTTTTTTATAGGAGCGTAACATGCGTATTCGCTTTTGCCAGGCAAGCGCGATTTGTTGTAATCGTGAAATAGAATTGGAAAAGTTTGTAAGGTGCTGTTTTTTTTGCCCCAAATTTTATCTATCAAAGATTTAATCATAGCTCAACTTTGCAAAGCAGCACGAAACTAACTGCCATATATTTTAATTACAGTACTAATTAATTAAACACAATAATAGCTTGTAACTATGGCAATACGAAACGCTTTTATTTTGGAGTGTGTTCTTTTTTGAGAGTTCTGTGTACTTCGTACACCTCGGTATTAAGCCATTGCACTATGATAGGAATTTTATTAAGTGTTTTTTTTGCCGTCTCATAATCGTTTTTGTGTCTGTATGCCATTGCCTTTGCGGCAAGAATAGCAGGTTGGTTACTTGCACTTACTAACGAAAGCGAATAGTCAAATGCTAACTCTATTTCATCAGCAGTAAAGTCCATGAAATCGTCAGGAATAATTGCAGATAAATTTTCGAGTGGTTTTATACACTTAAAAGCAACTCCTGAAGAGTGTTTTATTACGGGTAGCGGTTCAAAATAATCACGAAGCCTTTAGTGAAATAAGTGTATCCACGAAGTGTAATGATGGCAAAAGTCTTCGTGAATAATAATTGCTTTTCCGGCAATAAGGTGAGGGTAAAAAGTAAAAAGAATCTTTTTTGCCAGCACCCAATCTTTCATAGCATCTATCATCATGTATTCAATAGGTGCTCCGTCCCATTGCGCATTATTCAAGTCGCCTTTATGTATCTCTACATACTTTTCAAAGGGGGAAATCTGTTTTTTGAATTCTTCAATAAAACAATCGCCTATTTTGTACTTTCCTGCAATAGACGTATTGCGCGCACTATTGCTCATATTCTCGTACCAAACAAATGTATCGTATGCGTGGATTATAGCATTTGTGTTTGTTGTGCTTTCTTGCAGCCCTTTTGCCAGCGGCACCACTGTAGAGCCAAGCCATGAACCCAAGTCGACTAATGCGCCTTCGCCCGAGTATATTTCTTTGCCATAACGAAAGCAATAATTTCTGATTTCATTAGCTACCATTCCTATTAGGTAATTGAATGGTGTTTCTTCGTCCAAGCCTAAGTATTCCCGCTCCCATTTGATGTATTTTGTGGAAATATGCAGCACATTAAATCTGAAAAAATCAAGTAGAGAAATTAACGTCATGCAAAGGCTTTAAAAATGTACAAATATATCTTACCGGATTTTCCATTTTTTATACCAAAATTCCATAACGGCAATCTTCCATAGCTTCCAGTTTTGGTTGGTGCGAATGTATTCATCTATTGCAGTTTTGTTTATCAATTCATCTTTTACCAGTTCAGCATTATTCAGCACTGTTTTATACCATTCCATATTCGTGTAAAACTGGTCGGGGCCTACAAAGCCTTGTTTTTTTCGTTTTAAAATTTCTTGCGGAAAAGTATTTTTAAGTTGAGCGTAAAGCAACGATTTTGTTTGTTGTGGTTGATGGTATTCTTGTTCGCGTAAGCTAAATACTTTTTCAAACAGCTTATGGTCGAGAAAAGGAACTCGCACTTCTAAACTGTTTGCCATGCTTGCTCTATCCACTTTTGTAAGTACAAGTTCGCCCATAAAACATTTCATGTCCATGAGTTGAATAGATTTTAATGGGCTTAAATTTTTATCAAAATGCTTTGAATAAAACCAATCGCTTTCGGGGTTTATGAATGTATGCAAATCGTGGTGCAGCAGTTTTTGTTGTTCATTAAAGTCGAATCGGCCCATTGCCATAGACTGCGCATAATAATCCACTATGTAATGGTTGCTGCTGCCCGAAAAAAGGTGTTTAATTTTTTGCAAAAAGCTTTTTTCGGCAAACTGCCTTTGCCAGTTGTAGCCTACAAAAATTTCATCGCTGCCCTCGCCACTCATTACTGCTTTTACATCTTTTGCCGCCACATTGCTCACCATGTATGTTGGCAGTGTTGAAATATCGGCAATAGGCTCGTCATACACCCAAGCTAAATGCTCTAACAATTCCAAGTGCGCATCGTCAACAATGTATGAAGTATGTTTGCTGTTTAGCAATTGTGCTACTAACTCGGCAAATTTATGTTCGCTATTGTCCCATTTTTCAAATCCGATAGAAAATGTTTGAAGCGGATAATTCATGCGGTGCAAATAATACGCAATGGCAGAACTGTCGTAACCGCCACTTAAAAACGCTCCAATTGGCACATCGCTTACTGCATGAAGTTTTACAGAGTTAAACAGTAACTCATCAATTTCTTCAACTAATTGTTGGTGGTTTGTAGTGTTATTTTTGCTTTCGAGATGCCAATATTCTTTTAGGGTAATATTGCCGTTTTGCCAAGTTAAATAATGTGCCGGAGGTAGTTTTTTTACTTCGTTCCAAATGGTGTTGGGCGATGGTATGTAGCGGTAATTAAAATAATCGGCAAATGCAGATTTGTTGATGGTGAGTTTGTAATTCCGCAGCGCGTTTATGGCTTTAATCTCAGATGCAAAAACAAGGCGTTCTTGTTGCTCACCGTAATAGAATGGCTTGATGCCAAAACGATCGCGAGCCGCAAAAAGCGTTTTGGTTTTTTCGTCCCAAATGGCAAAAGCCCACATTCCTTCCAGCTTATCCAACATGGATTCGCGCCACTGTTCGTAGGCGTGTATCAAAACCTCACTATCTGTATCCGATTGAAACTGATGCCCAAGTTGTTGCAGTTCTTTTTTTAAATCTCTGAAATTGTAAATCTCTCCGTTGAAAGTTATCCAAAGTGTTTCGTCTTCGTTGGTAAGTGGCTGTCGCCCCTTTTCGCTTAAATCTAAAAACGATAAACGCCTGTGGCCAAGCCCCACTGTTTTAGATGCGTTTAAATACTGCCCCTCATCATCTGGGCCGCGATGCTTGAGAGCGTTAGTCATGTTACTGATTTCTTGTTCGGTAACACACTTTTTAAAATCAAGTATTCCTGCTATTCCACACATAACTTCTTTGTTGAATTTTACTGTCCTTTTTTAATGCGCGACTGCAAAAATTCCCAAGCAGACATTTGTTCTTTTTTTAAATCTACACCAAACATTAAAAGGCAATAGTAAATTGGATAATTTATTGCTGCGCTCACGAAGTTTCGCACATCGTTCAATACAAAACGATGAATAACAGAAATAAAACTGTTGATGATGTTCAACGTTTTTTGCAACAAATGAAACGGCACCAAAAGCATTACATGCAAGGGTAATATTGCCAGCCATTTTACATCGTTTATCGTCAACAATAAAATCATTACAAGAGGAATGAGATATTGATAAGCGTTATTGATGATGAATTGGCTGTTTTTGTTGTGAACTCTTGTGTTTACATCATTTGCAGAATACACCGCTAATAGTAAATAGACGATTAGGCATGGCAAAAATATGAAGCGTTCAACGCCTAATAATAGCATCCAAAGTGTTGAGAACAATACTTCGTATAACAAAACTGTTTGCAACAAAATCTTTGTGTTTGCAATGCCTAAAATCATCGGCAAAGTTTTCATTCCACTTTGTTTGTCTTTCATTATGTCATCAGCTTGATGAATAATGATGTTGCGCAAGCCAATAAAAAAAACTGCAACTGCAAAAAGATAAAACCAAGCCGGAAAATAGAGCGTGTTGGCAATTAAGCTAAAAGTATAAAACGATAAGGCCAACGGCACAACATACGCATACAGCGCATCAATAATTACCGACAAGTAAGTTGATTCTTTTAGGCGCGGAAAGGGCAAAGAGTAAATCAAGAAAAGCGAGATTTGCACGCCAATCAGCAGCCACGAAAACTTTGAGGCCGGCAGCCAAATCCATGGTAAAAAAGTAAGTGCTACCGATGATGCAAAAATTGCAAACTGTAGTGTCGGAGCAATAAATGTCAGCTTGTTTAATTTGCCAGCTTTTGCATCGCTGGCTTTATCAAAAAACTCGTTGATGAAATAACCTAGAGAGGCAAATCCGATGGTGGTAATTAAAGAAAGAAAGGTTAATAAAATTGTGTGCGCTGTGCAAGGCAATTGAAACCACCACAGCCACATATACACGCAGCCCATTATAAATGGAACGAAACTTAATCGCCAGTCTTTGGCGCGGGTTACAACAGAAAGATTGTGGAGAAATTGCACGTAATTTTTAGATAGTAAAGCAACAGTGTTTCTACGATTGATTTTTTTTATTCATAAAGTATAAGTGCATATCCTCGGCAGTATTGTACACGGGTTTTTCTGCAAGAATTTCATAAAAGTCAATAGGGAAAACATAATCGTCCCAACTTTCAATTTTGCCGATGTTGAACAGATTTTGAAAGTCGTTGGAGATGGTGAGGTGTTCAAATTTATCGCGCTCTACTTGTGGCGGGCGAATAAACTCAACCAAAAATCCCTTTTGCCTTATTGCAGAAACCACCTCGTGCAAATCGGCAATTTGATATTCGTAAGCTGTGTTTATTTGCTCGGCAATTGCATTGATGCGATGCTGCTCCCATTCGTTTTCGCTTTCGCGCAAAAACAAATCTTTGATGTACATTTTGCCCCCGGGCTTCAATACATTATAAACCGTATTAATCACTTTTTTCTTGTCGTTGCTGTGGCCAAAAGATTCTAAAAAATAAACCCTGTCGGTTGATTCTTTTTCGAAAATTTCATCGAGTTTGTGATAGTCGCCAACACTAACATTTACCTGGCTTTGCAGATTTCTTTCAACGATTTTTTCTTTGCTTTTTTGGGCTTGCACTTCCGAAACGGTAATTGCATTAATCTTTACATCGCTTACCGTAGTTGCAAAATGACATGCCGGCCCGCAAACTCCGCAGCCGGCATCAATGGCGGTCATACCACTTTTTAATTGCATACTCGCTACTGTGTAGTTAAGGTAGTCGCTTACGTCATTTGTTCTAAATGCCTGAATAATTTCGCCATACACTGCAATGAATTTATCGGTGGTTTGATTGTAAAATTTTGAAACCGATTGTGGTGTATTGCTCGAAGCCGCAAAAGCTTTTACGGATGTTTGTTTTTTGTTCAATAACAACCACGCCACCACAGCAAACTGAAAAACTATAATTGTGATAAGAATTGCATAAAGCATTTTGCGAATTTAAAAATCAGCGCTTAGTAGATTCAATTATTTGAAAAATGACAATAATGTTTGCAGTAAAGTTTTTGATGTTGCGTACTTGCTATTGAGTAAAGTTTGTGTTGCAACGGGATTGTTGTTGGCAATGGATTGCAGCATTTTTAATCCGGTTGGACCTTGTGTAATGGTTTCGTTGAAATAAAAATCGGCTGTGCATTCATACTCTTCTATGGTGTTTTCTTTGCCATAGTAATAGCGCATGGTTGCCTCGGTAGGAATTACTCCATACACCACTACCAAGCGCGGTTGAGTTGTTTTGTTTATGCCCGATGCGTGCAACAAACGATGGTCATACACCAGTGCTTCTCCGGCTTTCATGTTTATTGGTATTAAATACTGCCACACTTCTTTTTCAACTTGTGCAAACGATGATGGAATATTCAAGCCGCGAATGTTATCAAACAGTTCGTGGCTATTGGGTAAAATAAGCAACGTTCCGTTTTGCTCGTTCACATCTACCAATGGAAGCCAAATGTTATAGGAGTTGAACTTTTTTTCATCTACAATACTCCAGTCTTGATGAGGGTGAAGGCTGCCGTTTTCGCCTTTGCTTTTTACCATAAATGTAGAGCCGAGAGGCGTGGCATTTAGAAATGTATTTTCCATTGCCCTTGCACAAACACTCTTTATCTCTTCATTCATTTTTTTACGAAACGAAAAATCGCGAGCATGAGATGAAGCATACATTCCATCGGGTAATTCTTGATGGTTTTCGTAAAAAAAACTTGTTAGTTGCTGTGTTTCGGTATTGGTGAGAAATGGTACAATGACATAGCCATGCTGCGCCAACGCGATGTTGTGTGCGGTATCAACAAATATGTCTTTATACGGCATAGATTCTACTTTTTTAGTAAGCAATTTTCCATAAACAAAGCATCCATTCCACTGGCAAAAAAACTTGCAATTGCTTCGCGTGGTGTGTTTACAATTGGTTCGTGGCTTAGGTTGAAACTTGTGTTTAGCAAAACACCATAACCTATTTTTGTTTTCAATGCTTTCAGTAGGTTATAGTAAAGTTCATTCTGCAATTTATTTACCGTTTGCACGCGGCAAGTGCCATCGGCATGTGTAACGCCCTTTAGCAATGTTCTGTATTTTTCTTTTACAAAAAACACTTTTGTCATGTATGGTGCATCGGTGCATTTTGCTTCAAAAAACTCATGAAAATCTTCTTCCAAAACACTTGCGCCAAAAGGACGAAACCCCTCGCGAAATTTTATCTTGTGGTTTACTATATGTTGAATGTCGGCAGTGGTTGGATTCGCCAATATGCTTCGGTTGCCCAATGCGCGAGGGCCAAACTCCATTTTGTTTTGAAACCAGCCAATAACTTTGTTGTTGGCAAGCAAATCGGCAGCAGCCTCAACTATGTTGTTTTCAATTTCATAGTTCAATTGGCAACGCTGTATTGCATCTATAATTTCGGTTTGTGTAAACTGGTTGCCAAAGAATGTGTGCGTTTGTTTTGCGAACGCTGTAACACCACTTTCAACACTTGCCAAATATGCTGCGCCTAAAGATATTCCCGCATCGCTTGAAGCTGGTTGCACAAATAGAGAATCTACTTCCGATAGGGTTTCTATTTTTTGATTTGCCAAACAGTTTAATGCTACCCCGCCAGCCATGCAAACATTGCGTATGCCGGTTTTTGCCACATACTTTTTTACTAAGGATGTTAATGCCTTTTCTAATTGAAATTGTGTAGCGGCTGCAAGGTGTTTATATGGTTCTTCAATGGTTTTTTGTGTTCGTTTACTCAAGCCGGTTAATGTGGTGAGCTTGTTGCTGAAAAGCATTTCGTTTCTACTGGGAGCGGGCTGACCGTGCGGTATTTCTACCATATAGTCTTCTTGCAAAAAGTAACTGTTTTCGTTAATGCGCAGTACATCATCTAAATTGAATTTTTTTGCATCGCCATACGCTGCCAAGCCCATCAATTTGTATTCGTCAGCATCGCGCGTAAAACCACAAAGTTGCGTGAGCATAGCATAGAACATTCCTAAGCTTTGTGGGCGTTCGTATCTTTCTAATACCTCAATTTTATTGTTCCGTCCTATTGCTATTTGTGTGCTGACTCCATCGCCCGAACCATCTACAGTTATTATCAATGCTTCTGCAAACCCTGATGCGAAAAAAGTGCTTGCTGCATGACAGTCGTGATGGTGGTAACGTTTTATTGGCGGGCAAAATCCAAAATAGTTTGTAAAGTGAGTTTGCAATACAGTGTCAATATGTTGCTGCCAAGTGCTACCATGAAATGCAACTGTGGCAACATCTTTAATGCTAATATTGCCAATATTTAAAACCTCTTTAACCGAAAGAATTGGCAGATGCCCTGCTGTGTGTTTTACTCTGTTTAATCTTTCTTCTTCAATAGCCGCAATCACTTTTCCATTGCACATCAATACAGCAGAAATATCCTGATAGCCAGGGCGCACTCCTCCGTTTATTCCAAGAATGTAATTGCTATTTGCCACAGAGAAAATATTTGTCGTAAACAATCTCGGGCATGAAACCCATTTTAGTAACGGCTTTTATGGCAGGTCGCATCAGTTGCATTGCCGTATATCCGGTGTTGTAGTCTCTGAAAGTTTTGGGGGGTAAGGCAACCCATTCATCAAATTGCTCGCGAGAAATTGCCAAACGTTTCAAGCACAAATCTATTATGCGGGGGTCTTCCATAACGTATGGTTTTTTTACCGATTCAATTGCCCAGTCTCTATCCATTTGCCCATCGCGAATTAAAGCACTGTAAGCATTTAGGCGAAAATCAATATTGAATTTAACGCGATGTACATAGGTAATCAACGACCAGTACAAATCATCGTAATAATGTGCCCCTGGATAAACCCAATCATATTCGCGTTTAATTATTTCTTCGGCATCTTTTCGTACATAGTTTTCGTAATAAAGTGGCGAGTGGGCTTTAATACCTTTAATCATACTGTAATAAAACAGTTCCTTCCATCCAAGATGATAGTTTGGGTCGTTTGCCGTCCATTTGCGCAGCTTAACTGAGCCAAATTTATTTTGTACATCATTCAAATAGTCGCCAACCATATACGCCCAACTCATAGGTTTAATGCCTTCGGTGCGGAACGATTGTCCGTAAATCAAATGTTTAACTCCTTCTTTGTGTGCTACACCAAAACATGATGCAGCAATGCCTACATCGGTGCCTTCATTTAGTTCTGGAACCGAGGCTTTTAGAAAAGAAATTTTCAAATCTTTTGCTTCGCGCCAGTCGCTCGTGATTGTGCGCAATTCCACACCCAGTTTGCGGGTGATGTTTATCATGTTTTCTCCACCAACGGGATTGTCGAACCCATCATTGAAGTGTACAGCCAATGGGCGCAGTTTGTATTTTGTTGCCACTAAGTGTAGTATGTAGGTGCTATCTCTGCCGCCACTAATTCCAACTATGCAATCGTATTTTTTTCCTTTTCCATCGCGCTTTATTTTTTCTAAGCTGCTGTTTAGAATATTTTGCCCGCGCCCATCATTGGGGTACATTTTTACCCATTTGTCATGTAATGTGCAAAAGTTGCAAATGCCTTTGTTGTTGAATGAAATTCCCGGGCATGTGCTATCGCTAATACAGCGGTTGCAGCGTTGATAGGTAATGCTTTTTTTAACCCCGTTTACTATTACAAAGTTCTCTTTAAGTTCTGTTGCTTGCATAATGCTTTCGCAAATATGGTTTTCTAAACCATTATCAGTTGAAAAAAGTAAATATTACAAAAGAAAGGGTGGCGAAATTTTACTGCTTACGCTTAAGTATAAGCGAAACTAAAATAGGCAGCACAAACAATGCTACAGTAGTTAATGAAAAGTAGAGGTCTGCTCTTTCGCTTTCCATAATGTGGCAAAAAGCCGATTCGCTAAAGTAATGGCAGGCAAAAGATAAACACAGTTTTAATCCTAACAATCCGATAATACCAAAAGCAACCATATCTAGGAATGGAAAACGCTCCATTAGCGAAACAAAATACCCAGCTACAATCCGCATGGTGATAATGCCAATAAACACACCTAAACACACTAAATAGATATTGTTGGTAAAAGCAACTGCTGCAAAAACATTATCCAACGAGAAGGTTAAATCCATCACTTCTACTTGCAATACCACACTCCAAAATAGCGATAGTCCAAAAATCTTCTTCGGATGTTTCACTTCTTGTTGCAACTCCTCGTTCTCTATCTGCAAAATGTTTTCTTTCTTGCTAAAATGCTTGTAGAAATATGCAAGGCTCAAATACAATAGATAGCCACCGCCCAGTAGTTTTAGTACATTTATCTTGATAAGCCAACTTGCAAACAACAAAGCTGTGCCCCTGAAAACATAAGCTAATATCAACCCAATTTTCAATGCTTTTCTGCGTTGTTTTTCATCGGGCAAATCCATTACCATTGTTGCCAACACAGCTGCATTGTCAATGCTTAACAAGCTTTCAATAAGTATCAGATTTAGAATTACCAATCCTGCGGCATTCAAATCGTGCCCCAAGTATTGATGAAGGAATTCAATTATTGTTTCCACAAAGGATAGTTGAGAGCGCGAATGTAAACGCTGCTAATTACATTGCGCAAAAAGTTTTCAGAATAGACTCTTAGGCTATCCTTCTTCTATGTATTCTTCATCTTGATGAAATTTTTCGAGTGTTTAAACGTTTGATAATGCACATAATCTTTGAGCGAAATATTTTGTGATTGTATGAAGTTATTTGCTGTCTTCTTGGTGTCTTTTTTATGGTTGCCAATAAATCCGGAAGTTTATCTGAGTAAAATTGACGGTTTTGCAACTAAAAGTTTTTTCAAAGCCGAAGTTTATGCCAAGCATGATTGGCAATCGTTTGAAAAGTTGCCTGAACCAAACGAGTTAGTTCAGATAGATAAGTTTGATGTACACTTGATGAATGCCAGTTTGTTTTTTGCATCAAATAAAATTCGCCAGTCGAAAAAAGTTGCACCACTTGCCTATTCCGAATCGTTGCGCAACGCTGCTTTGGTACATTCAAACGAAATGGTGGAAAGGCAGTTTTACAGTCACATCAATTCAAAAAATATAGAACTTCGCGCACCTGACGGTCGCATGAAAATGTTTGGAATAAGTAATGTTTTGATGGCAGAAAACATCCATCGATTTCCTTTTGTTCCCAATGAAACTACTTACCTTGCACTTGCACAGAATATAATGGATGATTTTTATAAATCAGAAGGACATCGACAAAATTTGATGAACAAAAATTTTACCCACACAGGTTGTGCCGCCTTGTGGGAGTTTAGCACAAGAGAGAAATATCATTTTGCTAAGGTAACTCAATGCTTTATACGCATTTGAAGCTTACTGCAATAAGGTAAAAGATTGATAAAGGTCAGTGTTTTGCAACCAAAATGTTGAAATTCAACGTCTCTGCTCCGAACTTTTTTTATTTTTTTCTTGAATATTTGACTAAAATCATATTTTCGGGGCTTCTGATTTAAAATTTAATTAGACATTTTTCATTGATTATGGCATCTTTTCTACGTCAAAAATCGTTGTTGGTTTTTCTTTGCCTATTGGCAACGTTCCTGTCTGTAAAGACTTCGGCACAATGTGGTACAAGTTCATTTCCAGAAGGTGGTGGTCCGCTAACACCAACTTCAACTTGGAGTGCACCACTGTCTGTTGGTAGTGGAACTTACGTTGATTTCAATGTTGTAGCCGGGAATTTTTATTCGTTCCGCTACACAAATCCAAATCAACAGTACAGCAATGGCAATAATATGGATATGACTTTGTCATCTACCTCTGGAGTGTTGACATACAACGACAACTTGACGCCATTGTCTAATCCTTGGACTGGTGGTGTTTGTCCTGCGGTGAATCCGCGCCCTTCTTCAACCGAGTGGTTAGCTACCTATACAGGTACGGTAAGAATAAATACCAAAACTTTCACGACTACGTGTGAAGATTGGGTTGCTGGCCAAAACTCAGCACTTCTTCAATATAAAACGTGCCCTGTACAAGCAGATCCGGGAGAAGGAGTAAATGCATGGAATGTTGACGCTTTTGCTACCACAGACATTTCTTTAGCCGGTAGTGCAGCGAATGCCAGATATGGATATTATTCTGCTTCTGGAATAAATTTTAATACAGCCAGTCAATGGGCTGTAACCGCTTCTCCATCTTCTGCCCCAGGCTGGTCTGGTTGCGAAGTATCAAATGATAAATTTACTATCAGAGCGAGAAGAAGAGGTTTTACTTGCTCAGCCTATGCAATAAATGTTGTAAGTGCCGATGATGCAGTTCGTGTTTATATAAATGGCTCACAGATATACAATGCGAACGCCCCAGTATCGAATGTTGCTTTGGGTACTTACGTATTAGGAGCAAATGATTTAGTTGAAATTCGTTTAGTAGGTCTTTGTGATCCTGAAAATACAAATATCACCTTTACGCCAGTTGCCAGCCCTGCTCTAAGTGCAGGTTCTATTGGTGGCTTTACTAACGGAGCTAACCTTTGTGTTGGTTCAAATCCGGGAACATTTACGGATGTAACAGCTGCAAGTGGCGGCACATCAGCGCAAAGCAATGGCGGAACATTAACTTATAATTGGGAATATTCTTCTGATAACAGCACATTTACTCCAACTGGTGTATCCACTCCTACTTATAATCATGGAGTGTTAAATACAACTGGCACTTTCTATGTAAGAAGAAGAGTAACGGACAAGTGTAACACTACCACTGTGTCAAATACAATTTTGGTGAATGTGGTTGCTTTGCCTAATGGCGGTTTGTCGCCAGCAAATCAATCCGTTTGTGCTGGCAGCCAAATAGTGCTTACCTTAAACTTTAATTCTGGTCAAGCACCATTTAATGTTCAAGTGTTTAATGGCGCAATAAACGAATCGAGAAATGGTAAGATAAATGGAGATACCATCATGCTGAATGTGCCTGCCAGTCCAACCACTTTTACATTGTCGCAAATTGTTGATGCCAATTCTTGTTCAAGAACATCTGGATTCTTAAGTGGTTCTATTGTTACTATTTCTCCGGCAATCAACATTAGCGGGGTAAACTCAACTAATGTATTGTGTTTTGGGGGTAACACTGGTTCAATTACAGTTACTGCTTCTGGTGGAACAGCGCCATTCGAGTACTCTATAGATAACGGTACAACTTACCAAACTTCAAATGTTTTCAATGGATTAACTGCAGCCAGTTATTTCGTGACGGTAAAAGATGCATTAGGTTGTGTAGCAGTGTATAGCGGCAACCCAGTGGTGATTACGCAACCAACACAAATCAATTTTACAACAGTTACGCAGGATGCAAGTTGTGCAGGAGTTTTTGATGGTACGATAGGGGTTTCGGCAAGTGGTGGAGTAGGTAGTTATCAATATTCATTGAATGGAGGGTCGTTGCAACCTGGCGCAAATTTTAGTGGTTTAGCTGCAAATACCTACACAGTTCTTGTGCAAGACGGAAATGGTTGCACAGCTACTTCTACAGTTACTATCAATAATTCTTATGTGGTTTCTACTTCAATAGGAAATCAAACCGATGTAGCTTGTTTTGGCGGAAATGATGGATCGGTTACAATACAAGTTGCAGGAGGCATTCAACCTTACCAATATTCAATAAATGGAGGTTTAACTTATCAGTTTTCACCAACTTTCACTGGATTGGCAGGTGGTAACTATTTAGTAAAAGTTATTGACGCTAAGGGTTGCCCTGTTATTCAAAGTGTTGATATATTAGAGCCAACTCAATTGCTTACGGTTTTAGACTCTACTGTAAATGCAGGATGTTTTGGTGGCACCGATGCTGCCGTATACACAACTACAACAGGTGGCACACCTGGCTATACATACACCTGGAACAATGGTGGAGCTACTGATGATATTGTTGGCGTTGCTGCAGGTAACTATAGTTTAACAGTAGTAGATACAAGAGGTTGCCGCGATTCACTATCTGTAACAGTTACCCAAGCTCCTGAAATGTTTGTTGTTTTAGCTGCATCTACCGATGTAAAATGTAACGCTGGAGCTGATGGAACAGTTGATATTACTGTAAGCGGTGGAACACCACCATATAGCTTCAATTGGAGTAATGGTCATTTGCTAGAAGATTTAGTGAATGTTGTAGCAGGTACTTATTCTGTTACAGTCGAAGATGCTAACGGCTGCGTTAAAACACTAACTCAAGTTGTAAATGAACCATCTTCACTTACACTTGCTTTAGCTGGAACGAATATTATTTGTAATGGTGCTAAAAATGGTACTGTAACAAGTACTGTTGGTGGCGGTGTGGCTCCATATACTTATTTTTGGAGCAACGGAGATACCGCATCTTCATTAACCGGTGTTGGTGGTGGGCTTTATACAGTAATAGTTACAGATGCGAATGGTTGTTCAATTAGCGGAACTGTTACCCTTACCGAGCCACCAGTTTACTCTTTGGCGTTAAATGTAACTAATGTCCTTTGCTTTGGTGATTCAACAGGAACAATTTCTACAACTGCAGGGGGAGGTACTCCACCATATACATACTTGTGGAATACAGGCGCAACCGATTCGGTGTTGACTGGTGTTCCGGTAGGATTTTATTCTGTTACTATTACCGATGTAAATGGTTGTTCATCTACTGCTTCAACTACTGTAACACAACCAGCGGAGTTGACAATTAACTCTTCTATTTTTGATGTTACTTGTAGTGGTTATGCTAATGGTTTGATAGATTTGACTGTGAGCGGAGGTGTGTTGCCATATTCATATAGCTGGAATGGTGGCGATACAACACAAGATTTGACGGATATTCCTGGTGGAATTTATGATGTTACAATAACAGACAATAATGGATGTTCAGCTACACAATCATTCTCAATATCTGAGCCGGCTCCTATTTCGTCTACAATCACGCATACTGATGTAACTTGCAATGGTGCAGCAAATGGAACCGCATCAATCGCAGTTGTAGGCGGCTCAGCTCCTTATAACTATTTGTGGAGCAATTTTGGTGGTGCAGCTTCGGTTGCTGGGTTGAGTGGTAATACATATTACGTCATAGTAACAGATGCTAAAGGTTGCCAACACAGAGATAGTGTGGTGATTTTTGAACCGGCAGCAATTGCTATTTCCGCAACAGTTGTGCAAATTTCATGTTTCGGTTCTGCCGATGGAGTTATTGATGCGAGTGTAACAGGAGGTACTGCCGGATATTCTTATAATTGGAGTACAAGCGATACTACGCAAGATTTATCTGGTTTGGGTCAAGGTATTTATGTGTTGTCTGTTACTGATGCTAATGGATGTACAGCTACCGCTTCGTATGAAATTGTAAATCCATCACCAATAATTGTAAACTACTTTGTAAAAACACCTAAATGCTCAGGTGATATGGATGGACACATTGACGCGATTCCATCAGGTGGGGTACCTCCTTATACTTATGCGTGGAGCAATGGTACATTCAACGAGGATTTGATTGGTGTTGGTTCGGGTACTTATTACCTTACTATTACAGATACCCGCAATTGTAGCAAAGTAGATACTTTGCTTATGGGCCAACCACTTCCATTGTACACAACAGGCTTTATTAAAAATGTAAAATGCGCAGGTTACGAAGATGGGTTCTTGGATATTACCGCTTATGGCGGAACATTGCCTTACTTCTTTGTGTGGAGTAAAGATTCGGTAGTAACAGAAGACTTGGGTAATCTTTCGGGTGGTAACTATGTTGTAACTGTTACAGACGGTAATGGTTGCACAGTAGATGCTACGTATTTTGTTTATGAACCAGATTCGTTGAAACTAACTTTTGCAGCCACTAATGTTACTTGTCCAGGTGCTGGAACCGGTGAAGTTTCGGCTGTTGTAACGGGCGGTGTATATCCATATACTTATTTGTGGAATACATTTAATGGAGATTCTACATTGGCCAATGTTCCGGCAGGTAGCTACATTTCAATAGTAACCGACTTTAATGGTTGTTCAACTCGCGACTCTATCTATATCACCGAGCCATTACCATTCAGTGTTGCTGATAGTATTACAAATGCTTCGTGTAGCGGAAAAACAGACGGAGTTATAGATTTAACTGTTTCGGGTGCAAACGGCAACTATACATACGTTTGGAGCACAGGAGCAACAACCGAAGATGTTTCTGGCGTAGCCGCTGGTACATATCGTGTTACTATTACTGATGCACTTGGATGTACTTATGTTGGTGTTTATGAAGTTGAAGAAGCAAAACAATTGTTTGCAGATGTAGCGGTTGTTAATCCAACTTGTAATGGTGCTACTACTGGTATTATCTCTGTAGATGTAACAGGTGGCGATGTGCCATATACATATACTTGGAGCACTACTCCAGTACAAACCAGTAATACCGCCTCGGGCTTGGGTGCGGGTGTTTACTCTGTAACTATTACCGATAGCAAAGGTTGCACTTTGGCAGAAACCAGAACTGTAACTTCACCAAATCCTTTGGTAGTAGATGTAAATGTTACCGGTTCAAAATGTGCAAACATTGGTTCAGGTATTGTTGTTGTGAATACTACTGGAGGTGCAGCGCCATTTACTTATCAGTTGAATGGTACTACACAAGCAAGTAACACTTACACAGGCTTGTTGCCTGGTACTTATGTAGTGTTTGTGCGTGATGCAAATGGTTGCGAAGGCATCAATTCTTTCACTATTCCGGTACCTACAACGCTAACTGTTGATTTGGTGGCTGATAAAGAATTGATATTGAGTGGTATGGAAGCACAGCTTACTGCCGAGGTTGTATCTGATACAACTATTACAAGAGTTTATTGGAGCAGTATGTTGGGAACATTCAACTTCTCTGGATGTGCAGATTCTACCAACTGTCTTACTCCAACAGTAGCACCAGATGTTACTACTACTTTTGTTGTAACAGTAATGAATGCAGATTCTTGTACCGCTACCGACACAATAAGAATTGAAGTTAAAACACAGCCTTCTGAGTTCTTCCCTACGGCATTCTCGCCTAATGGTGATAACTTGAATGACTTCTTTGAGTTTGCAATATTGGGTGTAACTACTGGTCATGTTCAAATATTTGACCGTTGGGGTAGTCTTATCTACGAAAATGCTGCTCAGAAAAACGGATTTGGATTCAAAGACGGATGGGATGGAACATTTAAAGGAAGCCAAGTTCAAATGGATACCTATGTTTATACAGTAAACTTGAAATACTTTAATGGTGTGGAGAAACGTGTAACAGGCACAATAGCAGTAACACGTTAATACATACCTTCAAATTTTAAGAAAAGAGGCTGTATCGAAAGATGCAGCCTCTTTTGTTTTTTTCGATGTTGTGGCTTGAAATGGCGATACAGAAAATGAACGTCAATTATTCATATTCTATGTTTACTTTGTTGCTATGAAAAAGTATTTCTTGTTCTCTCTGTGTGCTGTTGTAGCATTGTCAATGTTTTCGCAAAATAGCAATGAAGCAAAGCCAAAACTTTCGCCACTAACAAAAAAGTTTGTGCACGCGATATTGAATGTAAAAGAAAAAGGTGTTGCCCCCGATGGGTTTTTGTATAAATATCAAATCAACGGCACACCATTTGTAAGTGCATTGATAAAGGTTGTAGAGCCAGTTTTGGCCGCAAAACAGTTGAACAACATTGATGCAAAAGTTGGTACTAAAGCCGGCAATGTATGGACGGTTCATTTGCCATTCAACAAGATGAGAGAAATGACTGAACTTAGTAGTGTGTTGTATATTCAAATGGATGAGCCATTATCGCCAGCACTTGAAAAAGCTCGCCAAACCACACGCACCGATTCGGTTCATGCAGGAATCAATTTGCCAATGCCATATACTGGAGAGGGCGTAATTGTAGGAGTTATTGATTTTGGGTTCGACTATAATCATCCAACTTTTTATGATACACTTCACGCTAACTTTAGAGTAAAACGTGTGTGGGAGGTGGGCAGCCAAGGAACTCCGCCAGCGGGCTTTTCTTATGGTTATGAAATTACTGATACTAATCTAATAAAAGCTCAAGGCACTGATAATGCAAAACAAACTCATGGTGCCGCAGTTGCAGGTATGGCAGCAGGCTCGGGTTACATGAGCGATACAGCTTCGCTGAACAAGCGTTTTAGAGGAATGGCTTATGAGTCGGATATGGTATTTGTGGGTGTAAGACGCGATGATATTTCGCAGCAATGGCTGCAAGGAAGTTTTACCGATTTTTTAGATGGCATTAATTACATTTTCTCCTACGCTGCATCTGTAGGAAAACCTTGCGTGATAAATATTAGCTGGGGTTCGCAATCGGGCCCGCACGATGGTAGCACACTTTTTAACGAGGCTTGCGCCAATCTTACCGGTGCTGGTAAAATATTGGTGATGAGCGCAGGCAATGAAGGTGAAGAGCGAATTCATCTTTCAAAAACATTTGCACTAAACGATACTGTTGTGTCAACATTTCTTGCTTTTAGTAAGCCCGACTACAAAAGAACATGGATAGATGTTTGGGGTGAACCAGGACAAGTGTTTTGTGGCAATGTTGCACTTTACAAAAATTTGATTGAAGGCAGTAGTACCAATTTTATTTGCATAGATGATAACATTCATAACCGAATATTGATAAACGAGGATGGTACAGACACATGCTTTGTGCAGTTTATTTCTTCTACTTCCGAACATAACGGTAAGCCACGCCTTACAATAGACATCTACAATAAATCTTCAGATTCGGTTGGTGTATCCATAAAAGGAGGTGCAGGCAGCACTATACACGCTTGGAACGAATACTATTACTATGGATATACAAAAGGTTTTCAAAGTTCATTTGAGAATTTGGGCGAAGCTTGGGCTGTAAAAGGTAATACTGCAACCACAGTAAGTGATATAGGTTCTGGCGAATCTGTTTTGTTAGTTGGTGCTTATGCCTCTAAAGTCAATTTTTCTGACATCAATGGCAATCCGTGGTCGTATTCAGGCTATGTAGGCGAAGGAAAGTTAGTGCCTTTTTCGAGCCGTGGACCATTGACCAATAATACAGTAAAGCCAGATATTACAGCTCCCGGATTGACGGTTGCAACCGCAGTAAGTTCTTATGATACTGCTTACACGCCAACAGGATCTAAAAGCTCAAGTACAGTAAATTCATACTTCGATTCGGCACTTAATAAAACATTTTATTACGGTGAGTTTACCGGCACCTCGGCTTCAGCACCTGCGGCATCAGGAATTGTAGCTTTACTATTGCAGGCAAACCCGAGTTTAACACCTGCTCAGGTGAAAGAAATTGTTACAACTACCGCAATAAAAGATGCGCATACAGGCGCAATTTCGACAGGTGGAAACAACAATTGGGGCTTCGGCAAAATCAATGCTTATGCCGCATTGCAAAAAGTGCTTGCCGAGTATCCATCGAGCATTAGAAATCAAAGTGGAGAAAAGTTGGACTGCATTTTGTTTCCTAATCCTTCCAATGGAACATTTTCGATAAGCTATAACAACGAAAATGACAGTTCTATTAGGATTGAAATTTTTAATGCGATGGGCGGTTTAATTCTTGCCGAACAATGGCACACAACGCAAGGATTGAACTTGAAAACTATTGACCTGACACAATACAGCTCGGGGGCGTATTTGGTAAAAGTGTCATCCGAAAATGGATTTGCAACATTAAGAGCAAATTTATTTTAGTGGATTTTTTTGAGTAATGCTCTCAAAGTGAATGCAATAGCATTTTGCAGCTATTGTATGAACCTGTAGTGTTTGGCACTTTTGGCATTGAAACACTTTCTTTGCAAAATGAAAAACGCATTTGCTTCAGTTCTTATTCTGTTTGTTTGGTCTTTTTCGCTGTGTGCTGCTACGGGCGATACAATAAAAGTAAAGGCACATGATAAGAAGGCAATGACATGGTATGGCAATTATGATACAGTTGCTGTTTTTCCTTCGGCTACAAAAAAGTATAACAAAATAATCATGCATTATACTTTGGGCTGCCCTACTACTGGCTGCTCGCAGTGGGATTACACCACACAGATTTTTTTAATGAAAAAAACCGGAGCAATTGATTCTACACTTAAACTTGTTCCAAACTTTACGGTGAACAATAATGCAGTAGATACATTTGTTTACAGCAATTTGCCAACAGTGAAAACTGTTTTTAATTCAAGCGCAAAAACTACAGACACCATACCTGCCGATTCTTCGTTTGTGCGATTGTTTTCTGATACAACGCAACCATATTTTCAAACAGATTCATTTTATACATGGCAGGCAAATTATTACAACTACATATTTGATTCTACAGGAGCAAAAACTGATTCGTTTTTTGTGCAAGCCACAGATACCAAAGTTGTGTACAAAACGAGCGTGTATGAAAAATTTGATGTGCTGGAACGTTACGAGTTGGCACGGGTAATTACACCTTATGGTGGTTACTACAATAAATCTTGGACAAATACTTTTCGGTTTGATGTAACCGATTTTGCGCCTTTGCTACACGATACTGTGTTGCTTCGCGCATTTTATAATGGTTGGAGCAGTGGCTTTACAGTTACGCTCGATTTTGATTTGGTGGAAGGCACGCCCGCTCGCGAAGTAAAAACAGTACGCAATGTTTACAATGGCGATTTTGGGTATGGTAGTGCCACAAATCCATTAGAAAATCAACTTGTGCAAAAGAGTTTTGCTTTAAGCGCGGCAGAAACTCAAGCTAAGTTTCGCTATGCCGCCACAGGGCACGGTTTTGGAACCGATAACACCGACAACTGCGCAGAGTTTTGTAATAAAACTTATGACGTGATGGCGAACAACTCAATAGTTGCCACACAAAATGTTTGGCGCGATGATTGCGGTATGAATCCTTTGTGGCACCAAAGTGGCACTTGGCTTTTGGATAGAGCAAACTGGTGCCCTGGCGATAAAGGTTTAACGCATGAATTTGAATTAACTCCGGTTTTGAGCGGCAGTAATTTGTTGTTGCAAGTTGTTCCCGAAGCCTATGAAGATTTAGATCCAGCGGGCTTTAATCCTATTTACACAATTCAGTCGCAGGTGGTTACTTATGGTGCAAATAATTTTGGCTTAGATGCTTCAGTTGAAGATGTTATTGCGCCCAATAAACACGATGCGTATAAACGATTTAACCCTATTTGTGCAAATCCTAAAGTTGTTATCAAAAACAATGGTTCGCAGGCACTTACAAGTGCTCGCATTTACTATGGCATGGAGGGTAAAGAATTATTCTTTCACGATTGGACGGGCAACTTGGCTTTTGATAGAACAGAAACTGTTTCGTTGCCTTATCGGGTAATCAGCGATTCATCGCATTTGGTTTTTAAAGTGTGGATTGCAAAAGCCAATGGTGCAGCAGACGAGTACAGATGGAACGATACTTTGCGCGTGCTTGCCGATGTTGTGCCGCGTTACGACAGCGTATTTAATTTTGTATTAAAAACGAATAACGATTTTACCGAAAACACTTGGAATCTACATGACGATGAAGGCAATTTGTGGTATGAAAATGGCACACTTGCCGCAAACAAAGTTTATACAGAAACATTTGTGCTGGCCACTGGATGCTACCAGTTTGAGTTGAATGATGCCGGTAAAGACGGCTTAAGTTTTTTTGCCAATCAATCTACCTCCGGCACGGGTTATGCGCGTTTTACAAGATATCCATCCAATGCGAATTTCAAAACCTTCGAGCCCGATTTTGGTACGCAAATTTCGCAGCGTTTCATAGTTGGCAATCCTAATATTTTTGTGCCGTCTGCTGTAGGTGAAGTTGCGGTATTGAAAGAGTTGAATGTGTTTCCAAACCCGGCAAGTACTTTGTTTACTGCTGCTGTTTCGTTCGATAAGCCAACTGCTGTAACGGTAGCATTGGTGAATGTTTTTGGGCAGGAAGTACAACAGGTGTTTACCGGCACTGCTGCGCAATTGGTGTTGCCAATTGAGGTGGAAGGTGTAGCCGCAGGAATGTATCTTTTGCAAGTAAAAAGCGAAGGCTTTACAGAAGTAAAGCGCGTGTTGGTAAAACACTAATTGTTTGCAGTAAGCAGTTTTTCTATATTCTGTTTTTCACGAGTGTCGTGTATCTCTTTTGTGAGTGCTTTTTTGAAAGCGCTTGAGGCTTGTTGCGAATTGTTTTGCATACGATAATACTTCCCAATCCAA
The DNA here is from genome assembly GCA_964650845.1 of uncultured Chitinophagaceae bacterium. Lineage (GTDB taxonomy): Bacteria > Bacteroidota > Bacteroidia > Chitinophagales > LD1 > UBA7692. The sequence goes on along the minus strand of CAZYXR010000005.1, from coordinate 5,303 downwards.
AAGTGAGTTTCCCAAAACTCGGGATTTGATGCGGTGAATTGAGCTATAAAAGTGCTTTCGTTTTGTAGCGATTCTTTGTTTTTAATGGCTTGTTTTATTTGCTTGCGCATGGTTTTGAATTGCTGAAATTTTACCCAATCTTTTGAATGCAAAAAGGAATCTTGCGGAATTGTAAAGTCGGTTTCGGCAAGCGATTTGCTGATATTCAAGCCTGGAGCTTCGGCAAAAACTTTGTTTAGATTATAACATACAAAAGCGCCCAGTTGATACGGATTTGCCGAAACCCACATCTGTCTTTTTTCGGGTTGAAAGATTACTGCGTGATGGCTAATGAGTTGATTCATGGCTTTTTCATTGCCCATGCCGATGTTCTTTTCGTTTATGCCTTTTTGATTGCGCAAAATAGCTGCTGCTTGCACAGGCGAAAGCGCAGGTGAATGGCTTATCAATTCATTCATTCTTTTGTAGCGATACATAGAAGATGAAGTGGCAATGTTTTCAATATTATCCTTGTCGTTTTTAAATGAATCGCTTTGATAGTGATTGGCGCAAATGATAAGGTTTGAGTCGGGCATCAACAGCACTGTTTTTGCAACACTTTTTTCTATGAGTGCTGTTTTGCCATCGGAAGCCGAGCCAATCATGATAGTTTCGCAAACAAACGACTGATGTTTTTTTGCAATAGCAAATGCTTCGTCAATATTTTCGGCATATTGAAGTATTTGCCTTGCAATGATGGCGATTGGCGTGGTGGCTTTTGTAGGTACATCAGATTTTGCAGCATTGATGGTTACGGTTAAGCCTTTTTCGTTCATGCCTGAAACACAACCCATAAAGCCACCCCAGGTAACAATTGCAAAACGATGCCCTGTATTGGGCTTGCAGAAATAAACAATCTTGTCTTGGGCAAATTTATCGCCTAAGCTAAAATCTAAATTTCGCCCGATAAGCATGGAAGAGTCTTGTGTACGCTTGCCCCACGTGCCAAATGATGTGCAACCTACCAGCGCTAAACTTTGCAAAGCATGTCCAATATCGTGTGCTGCATGGTAATTCAACATGCGGTCGTAGGCAGGTGCTATGTAATTGAATTCATCGGGCGCAGAAAACGATTCGCCATAGATTTCTTTTTTATTTTCTTCGGGAAAATGATGATCTAATTCTCGGTTGAAAATGCGTGTTACAAATGCCAAAAATGTGAGGTAGCTTTTGCTCGGTATTATCTCGTCAATTTGTTCAACAAAGTACTCTTCTTGTAAGTGAAGTAATTCTTTGTTCAATTTTCCGGTAATAACGCCACGCTCAAATGCTTCGCCTTCCACGTATTCTTCCCACAAGCCGTATTCGTTTTTGCGTAGCCAATTGTTGCCAATTCGATAATGGTTTGCAGCAATTGTTTCGCGCTTTAGGTTTAGTGATGTTTTGTTTTTTACATCGGGAATTTGCGGTGCCAATCCCCAACGGATGTATGCAAAAACTACACACAACAGCAGTGCAAGAAACCCCAAAACGTAACATGTAACTTTAATCAGTTTGCGCATTAGCAGCAAGAATTTTATTGACAAGGTATTCTTTTCCAAGCAGCATAGAGCAGGTAATTACAGCACTTATAGAAACGCCCAGCACGCCATGCAAGTTTACGTTTTGCCCTGTTAGCAATAGGTTGGGAATTTTAGTTTTTGAAGTAATGGTTGTTTTAAGCGGGTCGTTGAAATCTTTTGCAATGCCATACATGTTGCCGTCATAACTGCCTATGTAATCGCGGTAGGAGAGTGGTGTGGAGGTGTAATATGCTTGAACAGAATCTTTAAAGCCCGGAAACTTCAATTCAATTTCATTAAACAGTCGTTCGGCTTTCTGTCTTTTGAATTGCTGGTATTCTTCGCTACGATCGCTTTCTTCTAATGTGGTATTTGTGGTTTCTTGCCACTTGCTCACCTCGTCATATCGCATATAGGTCATCACCGCCAAACCTTCTGCATAGGCTTTGTTTTTGCCATGAGCGCATTCAAACATTGCGTAGCATTGCGGCCAGTTTGCATCGGTGTGTTCGGTATTATTCCAAACGTCATTTTGTGCAGAATAGTAGTAGTTGCGATTGCGGCATTTCCATGTGTTGGGCTTCAGCACTATGTATGCAACAAAAACCGAAACGGAGTTTTCGAGGCTTTTAATGCGATGGCGATAGGCATTTCTAATGAGGTCGGTTTGTAGCATATCCAACGTTGTTGCCGGTGGAATGTTGGAGATGAATTTTTTGCCATAAATTTTTTCGTTGTTGTGGCACAGTACATGGTTTATCTCGCCATTTTGCACTACAAAATTTATTACTTTTTGCTTTCTGAAAATATCGCCATTATTTTCTTTAATAACCCTGGCAAGTAGTTTTGCAATTTGGTCGCCCCCTGCGGTGCATTTCATGGCACTTTCTATGTAGCTGTTTACCACAAGTGCATGGACGTACAAAGGTGTTTTGTTGCCTACGCCTGCATACAACATGTTTGTGCCTGCTAACACACTGCGCAGTTTTTCATTGCTTGTCAAATTTTCAAAATATTGTTTTGCACTGCGGGTAAATAATTCGGCTTCGGGATACACACCTTTGGCATCGAGATTGTACATTGGAATGGCACGGCAAATTTTTTGAATATCGCTACAATACTTTTTAATGTTTGTTTCCTCGGTTGGAAATAGTTCAGTCATTACACGAATAAAATTGGTATAGCCCATGCCGTACGGGTATTCGGTCGCATCATTTTTAAACAACACAACATCCGAACCTTCTTTATCCATGTAGGCAAGTTCCAGCCGAGCCATGATGCCGCAGTAGTGGAATATTTTGTAAAGATTTTGCCCTTTTTCTAAACCGCCCAAATAGTGAACACCGGTATCAAAAGTTACGCCATCGCGCTGAAAGGTTTGTAAGTTTCCGCCTATCTGTTCATTTTTTTCTATCACACACACACGCAGCCCTTCTTTGCTTAAAATGGCAGCGCACAGCAAGCCTCCCAAGCCGGAGCCTACTATTACAATGTCATATTGTTTATCTGCCATTGAATTTTAATCAAAGTTTTTTTCGGATGAATACACAAGGTGTTTTTGTGCGCCACGAAATTGCACTTTTTATTAAAGCGGATAAAATGATGTGTATTATTTGGTGTGAACACAAAATTTTGTGTCTATACATTGATATTCGAGATGCCTTTAAGAACATCTCGAACAGCTAGGGAATAACCTTTACGGGCAATGGCGATTTATCGTATATTATTTGGGTTGTTTAGCTTTTTCAGTTTCAAAATTCAATAACTCTTTCGGGTTTATTTCAAGTGCATTAGCTAATTCATATAGGTAAAAAATGGAAGGATTAATAACACCGCGTTCTACTCTTTGCAGGCTTTGTGTATCTTTATCCATGAGGTGGCTTAAATGCTGTTGGGTATATCCTTTTTTATTCCGCAGCATACGAATATGCGCCCCAAAAAATTTAAGATATTCCTCTTTGCTTAACATTTACAACAGATATGTTGCAAGTATGCAAACTGAAAAAATAAATTATTGCAACCGATATGTTGTATAGCTGAGATATAGTTTTATATTCGTTTTGTGTTTTATCAGATACTAAAAACAAGTCAATGAAAAACATACTTCTTATTCTTTCTCTTTCTGTTCAATTTCTGTTTGCACAGCAAAACCTTGTCCCGAATCCCTCGTTTGAAGAATATACAGGATGTCCTGATGACGCATATCAAATGAATTATGTTGTTTATTGGAAAACATATCGGTCTTCTCCTGATTTTTATACAGCCTGTGGTACGAGTATTCCCGCTGAGCATCCATTCTCCTTTAGTACGCCAAGTAATGGAGCTGGCTATCAAGTACCCGCATCAGGAAATTCTTATTTAGGTTTAATTTTTTACTCTGCGGGGCAAATAAAGTCTAATGAAATGGTTGGTTGTGATTTAGTAGAACCATTACAAATAGGGGTGCGTTATTATGTTTCGTTCAAAGTGGCTTGGACATACATTGGATGGATACGTACTTCCTACGGTGCAAATAATAAAATTGGAGCAAAGTTTATTTCTGATGCATACACCCCTCCACCCAATAGTGATGTCCTTATTGACAATTATGCGCACATATATACTGATAGTGTAGTTTCAGATTCTGTAAATTGGACACAGATATATGGCTCTTTTGTTGCAGATTCCGCATATAAGCAAATTGTCATTGGTGGTTTTTTTGATAATCAACACGTATCTATAAATGTTGTTGACCCTTTGGGGTCGCACAATTATTATTTTTTAGATGATGTGTGTGTGTCAACTGATTCACAGTATTGCAGGTCATATTCTTATCCATTAGGAATACCTGAAAATCTGCCTATCAATTTTCAGGTATTCCCAAATCCTGTTGCTGATTATTTAATTATATCAAATAATTCTTCAATCAGCCAATACAATGTAGAGATATATAATGCGCTTGGGCAAATAGCATTTGGAGAAACGGGGGTCGTTGAAAAGAAAAAAACAATCCCAACAAACACTCTTAGCAGTGGTGTTTATACTGCTGTCATTAAATCGGGTATTCATTTTTTCACTCATAAAATTTTAAAACAATGAAAAAAGTATTCTTTACAATTACATTGCTGTATTCAATTACAGCGTATTCTCAGAATTGGTTAGCAGGCGGCAATATCAATACGGGCGTAAACGGTGTTAACACTACTAACAATATTTTAGGGACAGACAATACAAATAACCTTCCCATTCGCTTCCAAACAAATGGGCTTAACCGCATGAAACTCAACCAAACCGTAAACTACGTAGTAAACAATGGAGCATCTTTAAGCAGAAACGGCTACTTGCTGATAGGGCAAAACTCCCCTATTGCTACGCAGGGCAACGCGCTTATTTACAACACAGGCGCATTCAGCTTGCTGCATTTAAACGGAGATACCAGCGCACAGGCAGGAGGTATTGACGGGCTTGGACACCGCGATTGGATGAAAACAGGAATAACCTTTACGGGCAATGGCGATTTATCGTATATCGGATTACGTGCGGCTAGCGATGATGTTACCGAAACCGTTATATCATGGGCAGATGACGGAGTAGGTACTGCCGGCCCCGATGATTTGGTTTTCCGCTTTTTGGGCGGAGCAGATGCAGATGCCGCTATATCGGGAGACCTTGGCACCCCTTTTGACGGAGATGGACTTCATATTGCCCGTTTCGTTCCTACGGGTCAAATCGGTTTTGGAAACACTTTTGATGTAAGCACGCGCCCTCAAAATCTTTTACACA
>CAZYXR010000004.1:71916-75280 GCA_964650845.1 uncultured Chitinophagaceae bacterium | reverse complement strand
ATTTTTATTGCGTTTTTGTTTGTTCTTTCTCAAGCTAGCGGGCAGCTTCCTTCTAATGATTTGAGTTGGCAATTAAAGAAACAGGATGATTTCAATTCAGTGAATACAAATGATTGGCATTTACAATACGACCATGGTTGCAGAATGGATGGAGCCATAGAAATGATGGATGCAAGTAATGTTACATCAAACGGAGGTTATCTGAGACTTAAAGCCGAGTTTAACCCATCACCTATCTGGCAGTGTACTCAATTTGGAGTAACAACAAATCATCAATATAGGTCAGGCACAGTTTGGTCTAGGTTTGAGCATAAATATGGTTATTGGGAGGTGTCGGCAAAGCAACCAAGTGGGCAAGGATGGGGCCCTGCATTTTGGCTCTACAGAGATTGGCCTTGTAATTTTTATAACGAAATTGATTTTATGGAAAGATTTAGTGATGATCTATATGATTTTGAATGTATTTATCATTGGGCTACCTATAACAATTGTATTCAACAGAGGCACTATTATTCCGAAGATGTTTTAGGCAATAATTTGACCATTGAACATAAATATGCTTTGGAGTGGTCTCCCAATCGGATGATTTTTTATTTTGATGATATTCCCATTAAGACATATTTTGATAACAATTACACTCCAGTTTTACCCATGCACACTATTCTAAGTTTTGGACTTCGCGACAATCCTCTCCCGAGTCAAAACAATTTTCCTGCTTATGTTGATATTGATTATTTGAAAATTTATCAATTAAACACGGCTTGTTCTACCGTAGAATCAATATGCACCTTTAATCCTACAATCTATAACTATGCCCTAAAAAAGTCAATCAGTATAGCTGGAGGTTCATGTACCTCCAACATCAATACCAGCAGCAATGTTGCCTTACGCGCAACAGATTATGTGCTTTTAGGAGATGGCACAACAATTACAGCAAATGGAAGTGGTTACTTTTTGGCAGATGTGATACCGTGTACAGATTAAGTTTGCTGAAAACATATCTGTGTATCATGTATATTCCTTTCTTTGCGCGTTCAAATGAGTAAGCGCGAACAACCCAACAAAAATTTTAAGCCTGCTAAACAAGAGGTGCCTTTCGAAAAATTTCGAAAGCAGAAACCTGCGGATAGCCAATTGCACCAAGCCGCAGGACGCGCCATGAAAGCCCGTGTGCGTTCATTTAATAAAAAGGAGGATGAAACCCCCGTAGAAAGGTGGATAAACGACAAGCAACCCCGCGAGCGCAAAAGATTATACATTCCACAAGAAGCCGAGAAGGTGGATGATGACAACATGCGCCTCAATAAATATCTGGCTCACTCGGGTGTTGCTTCGCGCAGAAAAGCCGATGAACTGATTAAAGCCGGAAAAGTAACCGTGAATGGCATTGTGGTAACAGAAATGGGCTACCGCCTACAGCCAATTGACCAAGTGCGCTTTGATGGCAAATTGCTAAACCCCGAATCGAAAGTTTATATTCTTTTAAATAAACCAAAAGACTTTATTACCACCACCAGCGATGAGCGCGAGCGCAAAACGGTGATGGAATTGATTCGTGGAGCTTACGACAAGATAAAGTCGGCAAAAAAACCGCGCTTGTATCCCGTAGGCAGGTTAGATCGCAACACCACAGGTGTTTTGTTGATTACCAACGATGGCACACTAACGCAGCAATTGGTACATCCATCTACCGAAATCAGAAAAGTGTATCATGTTTTTTTAGATAAAAAATTAAAAGATTCGGACTTTTTAAAAATAGCCGAAGGCGGTGTAGTACTCGAAGATGGCATTGTAGAAGTAGATGAAATTGCTTTTCCGAATCCAAAAACAAAATCGGAAGTTGGTATAGAAATTCACAGCGGCAAAAATCGCGTAGTGCGCAGAATATTTGAAGCATTGGGGTATGAAGTAATAAAACTCGATCGTGTATTTTTTGCCGGGCTTACCAAAAAGGATTTACCGCGCGGCAGGTGGCGCTTTTTAAGCGAGCAGGAAGTGCGAATGCTTAAGCATTTCACATTGGGCAAGCAAGAGCAAACCGAAAAACCAAAAGAAAAGGCAAAGGTGCAGCCTGCCGAAAAGCCAAAACCTAAAGAAGAAAAAAACGCGCTGCCAAAAGAGAAAGTGAAAAAGGAGATTAAGAAAAAAGCTCCTGTAAAAAAATCTTCAATAAAACGCTCGAAGCCAGCGAAAAATTAGTTTAGATATTTCTTTTCAAAAGATTGGTCTGCTAATGCATGTTGCTTGAAAAACACTACTTGCTGAGTTGTTTTTTACACCATGCTTCCGATTTTATTCTAATGAAAACAATGCCTTCTTTTCTGGCATCGCATAAGACCCAATAAATTTTAGATTGCGCCTTCAATTCAATTTTGTATTCAAACAAAGAGGTTCGCTTCAATTGTTTTAACCCATGTACTGAAGTCAAAGTTTTTGCCTCTATAACCGTTGCTATTAGCTTACGAAGTGCTCTTTTAGTGCTTTACTTTTGTATTCATCTAAGTCGCGAAAAAAGGAATTTTTATAGCTCAATTCCATGTCGCTTCAAAGCCTTTTTGGCGGCCGTGGCAGTAAGTGTTTTTGATTTTCTTCCTTCTTCCAACAATTTTGAAAAAAAGGTGTCGCGATATTCTTCATCTGATAACACCTCTGCTTTACCGTTCAAAATACCAATGAATTTTTTCAGTAAATGAACATGTTCTTCGTTTTTAATGCGGGCGATTACAACACTCATAATTATTGCAAATATACTTTTTGTGTAATGAATAATGCCGCTAAAAACTATTCGGCATCTTCTTTTTCTACCTTTACTACCTCAACCCCTTTAAGGTATTCAGCTTTGATTTTTCCTTCAATTTCAGCCAGCAATTCCGGATTATCTTCCAACAATTGCTTTACCGAATCGCGGCCTTGTCCAAGTTTTGTGCCTTCGTAGCTGTACCAAGAGCCACTTTTTTGCAATATATTTAGGTCGCTTCCCAAGTCCACAATTTCGCCACTTTTCGACACTCCTTTTCCATACATAATATCGAACTCGGTAGTGCGAAACGGAGGGGCCATTTTGTTTTTTACCACTTTCACTTTTGTGCGGTTGCCCAACACTTCATCCTTATCTTTTATCTGTGTCATTCTGCGAATATCCAAACGCACAGAAGCATAGAATTTTAAAGCATTTCCGCCCGTTGTGGTTTCGGGGCTACCAAACATTACACCTATTTTATCGCGCAATTGGTTGATGAAAATACAGCAGCAACCGGTTTTAGAAATTGTGCCCGTAAGTTTACGCAATGCCTGACTCATCAAACGCGCATGCAAGCCCATTTTGCTTTCGCCCATTTCGCCTTCCAATTCGCCTTTGGGTACA
>CAZYXR010000004.1:68937-71906 GCA_964650845.1 uncultured Chitinophagaceae bacterium | reverse complement strand
TTAAATGTTCGGCAATATCCAACGCTTGCTCGCCATCATCGGGCTGCGAAATCAATAAGTTCGCGCAATCAATACCAAGATTTTCTGCATAAGCTTTATCGAAGGCGTGTTCGGCATCAATAAATGCAGCAATACCGCCATTTTTTTGTGCGTTTGCAATTGCCTGTAATGCCAAAGTTGTTTTACCCGAAGATTCTGGACCGTATATCTCCACTATTCTGCCTTTGGGCAAGCCACCAATCCCCAACGCAATATCCAAGCCTATTGAGCCTGTTGAAATCACCTCGGCTGCTGCAATTTTTGAATCGCCCAACTTCATGATGGTGCCTTTGCCATAGGCTTTATCTAATTTATCAACCGTAAGTTGAAGTGCTTTCAGCTTTTCAGCGGTAGCGTTATTTGCCATGATATTTTTACTTTTTCAGGTTTAGAAATAATGTGGTTTAAAACGCAACAAACGTAAATGATTTTTTCTGGAAAAAGGGAGTGAAAAAAGGTTGTGAATAAGTTGATTTTGCACCCCGCTCAATCGGCATAATAAATTGAAGAATTAAAACGTGAGTTATGGATTAGGGGGCTAAGAAGTTTATATTAAATCTAATTCGCGAACAAAATGAAAATGCTTATCGTAGGTGAACAGCCTCGTGGAATTAGCTATGCAAGTTGCCGCAATCCATATATCATTTTCAGGAATGGGTTTACCTTTTTTCTTTAGTGCCAAGCGAATTTCTCCGTAAGTTTCTGAAACGGCAATATTGATGTCTAAAATTTCACAGCTTTCTATAAAGGCAAAATACCGCGCTTCATTCTTTACAGATAATTTGGAATTTTTTGCTCCGAAAATCAATTCGCCACAAACAGTAACAGGAAGGCATATCACATCAAAAGACGCAACGGTCTTTATTGCTTCTGTATCGCCATTTAATACTGCAATTGCAGTATTAGAATCTAAGGCAATTCGTTTTACCATTCGCCTTCGATGGAGTTAAAGTTGTCATTTATGCTTTCGCTGATGCGCTTTGCATCCTTGTTTGATAAAACTCCTGCATAACGCAAAACGTTGGTCTTGTTTCCAAGGTTTATGTTGTGTGTGCTTCTCACCAAGCGCAAATAGCCAAATAGTTGGTTTAGCAACCGTGGATTTTCAATCGCCTTCACGTCTTTCAATATTTGTTCTTTGACTATCATAATTGAAGAATTCTGTTTGCATACCGAATATAGCAAACTTCTTTCATCGGTAGGAATTTCCCAATCTGAACATTAGCGTAAAATGATTATTCTTATTGTAACAAAGGCCTAGTCTTCGCCAAGAAGGGATAGCTACTCAAATCCTTTGCTAAAAAATTCTTTCACAGATCTGTCGATTTTTCTATCACATTTAAGTTTACGCCAAAACCTGCGCAGTAGAATCGGTTGTTTCCACTTTATCAATCACTTTTTCGATAATGCCTTTTTCATCAATCACAAAAGTTACGCGAGCCGTGCCCATGTATTCGCGCCCCATAAATTTCTTTTTGCCCCACACGCCATAAGCAGTTACAAGCTGTTTATCAGCATCGCTAATAAGTGTAAACGGCAACTCAAATTTTTCGATAAATTTTTGGTGGCTTTTTTCCGAATCTACACTTACGCCTAAAACTACATATCCTTTCTTTTTCAGTAAAGCATAGTTGTCGCGAAAGTTGCATGCCTCTTTGGTGCAGCCGGGTGTATTATCTTTTGGGTAAAAATACAACACCACTTTTTTGCCTTTAAAATCGCTTAGCGAAACTGTGTTGCCATTCTGATCTTTTGCACTAAAATCGGGCGCTTTGTCGCCCGTTGAAAGCGTTGTCATTTATTGATTTTTTAAAAGTGGAAAAACATTTTTTTTAATCATATAGGCAATAGATTATTTTGAAAGTCTTTGTGTTTTATTTTTCTCGTACAAAGTTCACGGAGTACGGTGAGTTGTTTGTTTGAAGGTTGATTGGTTGCTCGTATGTGTGTTTAGTCTGACCAAGGTCAGACCAAGTTCTAAGCAGAAATTTCTTCAACACTTACGCAACTCCCAGCAATTCCGCTTTTGCTTTAATCAAAATTTCTTCCACTCTTTCAGCCGAAGAAGCCTCGGCATACACGCGCAAAACAGGCTCGGTGCCACTGGCGCGAATCATCAAAATTTCTTCATCTTGAAGATTGTACTTCCAGCCATCAATATCTTCCAAACCTGTAACATTTATATCGCCAAACTTGGTGTATTTTCCGGCTTTGCAATTGGCTACAATTTCTTGTTTTTTGCTTTCTTCTAAATGTAAATCGAGGCGGTTGTACGAGAACTTCCCAACTATGGCATACACCTCTTCAATCAACGCTTCAAGCGAAGTATTGTTTTTTGCAATATGTTCAACAAGCACCAGGCCATCCCAAATGCCATCGCGCTCGGGGATGTGCCCCTTCACGGCAATGCCACCGCTTTCTTCGCCCCCTACCAGCACATCTTCGTGCTGCATAATTTCGCAAATGTATTTGAAACCAATTTTGGTTACTTCAAAAGGCAAACCGTAGTGAGCGCAAAGCTTTTTCACTTTGTTTGAAACAGAAAAAGCTATCACCACTTTACCGCCCAAGCCTTTGTATTTGTGCAACACATGAATCAACAATAAAATTATGTGATGTGCATCTACAAACTCTCCTTTGCGATTGTACAATCCAATGCGGTCGGCATCGCCATCGGTGGCAAGGGCAATATCAATGTGCCTTGTTTGTTTAATGTATTCTGAAAGCTCTAAAAGATTTTTGTGAATAGGCTCGGGTGCTTGCCCATAAAACGAAGGATTGTACTCGCAGTGCAGCAAATCTGCATGAGGCATCAAACGCGGAAAAATTGCCTGACCCGCGCCATACATGGCATCATAAGCTACTACTAATTCTGCATCGCCAATAGCATCCAAATCAAAGTATTCGGCAGCATGGTTAAAATACATAGT
>CAZYXR010000004.1:68064-68927 GCA_964650845.1 uncultured Chitinophagaceae bacterium | reverse complement strand
CAGCATTTGCGCTTCTACCCAATGTTCCAACGAGTGTTCTTTCACTTCATACTTTTCGGGAATAAGATTTTCTACTTCCGTAATATATTTTTGAACTAAAGGACCACCATGTTTGCTTTTCAATTTATATCCATTGTATGATGGCGGATTGTGGCTGGCTGTAAAAATCACACCCAACTCGCAATTCAATTTATTGGCAGCAAGCGAAATCATTGGCGTGCTTACAAAATTGGTATCGTAATATACTTTGATGTTGTGCGCACAAAAAACGTTGATAGCGGTTTGCGCAAAAAGCGAACCCCCAAAACGGCAATCGAAACCTACGGCAATTGCCGGATTTGAATTATGCTGTAACACCCAGTCGGCAGTAGCCTTGGCAACGCGCGCCACATTTTCTGTAATAAAATCTTTGCCGATAATGGCGCGCCATCCGTCTGTGCCAAATTTGATTGTTCCGCTCATGAGTTAAAATTTTTGAAGTGCCGAAAATAGAAATGTACGCTATACTCTGAAACTGTTGTGCATGATTTAAGTATTGCAACCTTAAAAAGTGCGAACACCTCATTTTTGTGCCGAAAATAGTTTTCGTTTGCAGCCTCAAAATAATTTATGAAAATCATCAATCCGGCAACAGAAGAAGTGGTTGCGAATATTTCGGAAGATATACCATCTACCCTTGAACATAAACTGCAACTACTGCGTAGCGGGCAGCAGCGGTGGGCAAAAGTTGCTTTGGCGCAGCGCGTGCAAGTGCTACAAAAATTTGCCGATTTATTGAACGACAACACAGAGCATCTTGCCGCCACGCTAACGAGTGAGGTAGGCAAACCCCTACAACAATCGCGCAACGAAGTGAATGGAGC
>CAZYXR010000004.1:64455-68054 GCA_964650845.1 uncultured Chitinophagaceae bacterium | reverse complement strand
AAATGGCTTACCGATAATGCAGCAAAATATCTTAGCGATGAATGGATGGCTGATGAGAATGGCTTGGGCGAAAAAATAAGTTATGAGCCATTGGGTGTTGTGTGCAATATCAGCGCGTGGAATTATCCATTTTTAGTGGGCGTAAATGTGTTTGTGCCGGCATTGCTGGCAGGCAATGCAGTGCTTTACAAACCCTCGGAATACGCCACACTCACAGGTTTAGAAATTGAAAAACTACTTAAACAAGCCGATGTGGATGAAGACGCATTTCACATTGCCATTGGCGCAAAAGAAGTAGGCGAAACCTTGCTAAATTTACCTTTTGACGGATATTTTTTCACCGGCTCGTACCGCACCGGAAACTACATTTACAATAAGGTAGCACCTAAAATGGTTCCGGTGGGTTTGGAGCTTGGCGGCAAAGACCCGCTGTATGTAGCCGATGATGTAAGTGATGTAGCAAATGTGGCCGCAGGTACTGCCGATGGCGCATTTTACAACAATGGGCAAAGTTGCTGTTCGGTTGAAAGAATATATGTACACGAAAAAGTGTATGATGCTTATGTAAATGCCTTTGTAGAAGAAGTAAAAAGTTGGCAATGCGGTTTGCCAACCGAAGCCGGAGTGTACATTGCTGCTCTCACTCGCCAAGAGCAAATAGCCGTACTTGAAGAACAAATAGCTGATGCCGTGGCAAAAGGTGCAACAGTTGTTGCCGGAGGGAAAAGAAAGGAAGGCAAAGGCTACTTTTTTGAGCCAACAGTAATAACCAATGTTACCAACGAAATGAAAGTAATGCGCGATGAAAGTTTTGGCCCCATCATTGGCATTGCAAAAGTGCGCAACGATGCAGAGGCAATTCACTTAATGAACGACACAGAATATGGTTTAACTTCAGCAGTTTACACCAGCGATAAATCACGTGCCGAAAGTATTCTATCTCAATTAAACAGCGGCACAGCATACTGGAACTGCTGCGATAGAGTAAGCGCAGCATTGCCGTGGAGCGGTCGCAAACATTCGGGATTTGGCAGTACGCTCTCACACGTAGGCTTGCGCACCTTTACCAGACCAAAAGCATACCATTTAAGAGCGTAGCAGTAATATTTTTGTGTTATTACTTTCTTTGTAATGCTTGGCAATCCCATTACCCATGATTGATAACATGAGCAAAGTCATAGTAGCAAATGCCAAAAATCAATCCATCGCTTTTGCCGCTGCAGTTCTTTCGCTACACAAAAAACTACCATTATTATGAAAAAGATATTGCTGATTGAAGACAACCGCGATGTGCGCGAAAACATTGTTGAAATTTTAGAGTTGGCAGCCTACAAAGTTTTTGCTGCCGAAAATGGAAAAATAGGCGTTGAAATTGCCGTAAAAGAAACTCCAGACCTTATAATTTGCGACATTATGATGCCCGAACTTGACGGCTACGGTGTATTGCATTTGCTCAACAAAAACAATGCAACATCGGGCATACCGTTTATTTTTCTTACCGCAAAAGCCGAGCGCACCGATTATCGCAAAGGCATGGAAATGGGTGCCGATGATTACCTTACAAAACCATTTGATGATATAGAACTGCTGAACGCCATAGAAATACGGCTGAAAAAAGCAGCCGCGATGAAAAGTTCTGCTGTGGGTAAAGAAGGCTTAGATGAGTTTTTAAAAAATGCGCAAGCCAGTTCAAACATTAAGCTCACTTCCGATGAGCGCGAAGTAGTGGAATATAAGAAAAAACACATCATCTACGCACACACAAACCGCCCTTCGCATTTGTTTTTTATTGTAAAAGGAAAAGTAAAAACTTTTAGAATGAACGAAGACGGCAAAGAGCTGATAACAGGCATTTACACCGACAATGAATTTTTTGGTTACGCCCCACTTTTAGAAGAAACAGTATATCACGACAATGCAGAAGTGCTGGAAGATGTTACTGTGATGCTGATTCCAAAGTCAGATTTTTTACAACTTGTTTCGAGCGATATGCAAACAGCAAAGCGATTTATAAAACTACTAAGCAGCAACTTGAGCGACCGCGAAGAAAAGTTGATTCAACTTGCCTACAACTCGTTGCGCAAGCGCGTGGCCGATGGCTTGATAATGGTACACGAAAAATTTAAAAAGAGCGAAAAAGACAGCCCCAAAATTGCGCTGCTGCGCGAAGATTTGGCGCAGGTGGTGGGCACTGCCACCGAGTCGCTTATTCGTACTTTAAGCGATTTTAAAAACGAAAAACTGATTGATATTACGGATGGTAAAATCCACGTTCTGAACGAACAAAAACTAAAAAACTTATACAACTAATCTCCTCTCTATCACGTTATTTTTTGCTGCATTGGCAGTAAACATCAATAGCAATTTTGTTTTACTTGCTTAATAGTTTAGTTTAGTGTTTGATTTCAAACATCAAAATTTATAGACCATGGTAAACAAAGTTATACTTGTTGGCAATTTAGGTAAAGACCCTGTGCTAAAACGCTTTTCAGACACCAATGCTATTGCAGAATTTTCATTGGCCACCAGCGAAAAGTATCGCGATAAAGATGGAAATATTCAAACCATTACCGATTGGCATAATGTAAAAATCAATTTTACCCGATTGGCCGAAACAGCCGAAAAGTATTTGAAAAAAGGAAGTAAGGTTTACATAGAAGGCAAATTGCGCACTCGCGAGTACGATAAAGATGGGCAAAAACGTTATGTAACAGAAGTTATTGCCGAAACATTCCAGATGCTCGATAAAAAAGAAGATGGTGGCAGCGGAAACACTTTTGCCAACAATAACAATACAAGCAACAACAGCACAAATACAACGCAATCTTCATCAAGCAATTTTGAAAATACGGTTGCTACCGCACCAGTAGTAGATGACGATTTGCCATTTTAATTTCAATACAACTATTGTTTAACTAAACATTCACACTTTGGACGGAGATAGTTATCCCCCGCCTTTATCTTTTCTTGTAATTTTATCGGAATCGTATTTCAATCAGCTATCAACAGATATTGTGATTGTAAACTTCGTTATTCTGTTTTTGATTCTTTGTTCGGGCTTAATGTCGGCTTCGGAAGTGGCCTATTTTTCGCTTACAAAACCTGAGCTTGAAAATTTAAAAGAAAGCGAAGAAAAAACAGAAAACAATGTTGCGCGATTGATGGAAAAACCGCGCTATCTGTTATCAACCATTCTTATCACCAATAACTTGGTGAACATTGGCGTTATCATTCTTTCCAATTTTGTTACCACCCGGATGCTCAATTTTATTGACATGCAAATTGCAGGATTTTTAGTGCCGGGTTATGCACTGGAGTTTACATTTAATGTAGTGATAGTAACCGTTGTGTTAGTATTGTTTGGCGAGGCAACCCCAAAGGTTTACGCCACACACAACAAGTTTACCATCGCCAAGCTAACTGCCGGTTTGTTTATGGTTTTAATGAAATTGTATCGCCCATTGAATTGGATGTTGATAGGCTCTACACAAATGCTGGAACGCAGATTGAAAAAACACAACACCGAAATTGATATCGAAGAAATAAACATGGCGATAGAAATGACGGTAGAGAATGAAAATAAAGAATCGAAAGAAGAT
>CAZYXR010000004.1:45355-64445 GCA_964650845.1 uncultured Chitinophagaceae bacterium | reverse complement strand
GCGCCCGCGGGTAGATGTTATTGCATTAGATGCATCGTTGAAATTTGATGAATTGGTTGAAAAGGTTAAAGAATACGGCTATTCGCGAATGCCGGTTTTTGAAGATTCATTAGATAACATTAAAGGAGTTTTATACATCAAAGATTTGTTGCAACACTTAAATCAAAACAACGAGTTTGGGTGGCAAACTTTAATACGCGAACCCTTGTTTGTACCCGAAACTAAACGCATTGACGATTTGCTGCGCGAAATTCAAGAAAGCCGAAAACACATGGCAATTGTGGTAGATGAATATGGCGGCACTAACGGTATTCTTACATTAGAAGATATAGTAGAAGAGGTGGTTGGCGACATTAAAGACGAATTTGACGAAGCTGAACCAGAAAGCACAATCCTAAAAATTGCCGATGGTATTTTTGTAGCCTCGGGCAAAAACACCATTGATGAATTATGTGCTGCCCTCGAACTTGCCGAAGATTTTTTTGAAGAAGTAAAAGGCGAGGCCGAAACTATTGGCGGATTAGTATTAGAAATCCTTGGTCGCATTCCAAAAGCGATGGAACAAGTAGAATTTCAAACTATAAAATTTACTGTGCTGAAAATTGCCAACAACAGAATTGAAGATGTGCGGATAGAATTGCAGTAAGTAGCAACAACAGACTATCGGTTAGAAAGTTGCCTGCACAAATCTAAATCGCGCTTTGCATTATCTAAATCGCGCGATAGCTTTTCTAAATCACTCTTGTAGGTTTCTACATCTTTAGATGCACCACCCAAATCGCGCAATTGCTTTTTTGCTTTTTGTAATTCTAACGACTGCGCAATGATATTGCTGTAAAACTCTTTGCGCGATGTGGTATCCGAAAGGTTTTTGCCCATTTCAACCAAAGTGGAACTAATAAACTGATCTAAGTAAACCACATTCTCGCCAGGGTTGTTTATCTTATCCAGCAACTGCCTAACAGTATCCAACTTTTGATAAAACGAAAAATCGTTTCCCAATTGCGATTCAAACTTTGCGTTTTGCGAGCGCAAAATTTCATTTTCTACATAAGGTACTTTATAGTTCACAAAAACTGCTGCTATTGATAAAGCAATAACCCCTAAAAGCAAGGCTAAGAATTTCCAAAATGAGCGTGCGCGTTCGTTCTTATTTAATGGCTCCATTGTAATTTTTTATTGTACTTAGTCGGCAAGAAAACTTCTTTTCACCTTAGGTTTAGCATCGGTTGAACCCACATTGCTTACAGGTTCTTCTTTTACAAATATGTTGGTTTCTTTCTTCTTACCTATGTAATCTAACTTCGCAAGTTTACTAAACACTACCGAAAGTGTTTTAGCAAACTCCATAATTTTTACCAACGATTTATTGATATCGCTGTGGTTATATGGCAATTGCAACAGTTCGGCAATAGACGATTCAAACTGTCCTTGGGTAAGGTCGCACCATTCGGTGATGTAGTTTATCATTTCTTCTTTGCCGGTGCCCATTCGCGATTCTAAAAAGGAATAAATAACACGGGCAAAAGATGAATTGATTTCATACAGTGCAAAGGGCGAGCAATATGGCGCTTCCCACTTTAATGCAGCAAAACGATAGTTGATAAAACCGAGCATTTGCTGCGAAAGCCCCAACATCAAAAGTGCCAAATCGTTCTGTTGATTTTTTTGATGCACTTTTTGAATTATGGTTAAGGCATACTGCTCCATTTGCGCATAAAACCTAACTGTTTCATCGGTTACATCAGCTAAATCGGGGTATGCCAACAACGCTGTGCTTGGCGGTATAAACGCAACATCTTCTTCGGCCTTACCGGCTTTGATTACCACCTTTGCAATAGGCAATAAAACAGCAGATGATTGGTGTGTAGAAAGTTCTTCTTCGTTTATAAACTGTACCGAAACTGATGTAGTAACAAATGGCTGCCTTGCTGGCGACTCGGCAGGATTAGGAACCCCAACTGGTGCAAACGAAAACGCATCGGTCACCAATACAACGTAGTAGCTTGTGGGTTTTTGAGCAAGCTCTATTTGTTTAGAAATAACCAATTGCTCGTTGAGTGGAAACTGCGGGCTCACATCAATCAAAGTGCCATTGGCAGTGGTAGCCCGGCAATAAGAAACATTGATGTTCAATGTACCATTTGCCTCTATTGCTACGCTACTTTCTAACGATGAACTTTTACCCGCCTCGGGCAAAAGCAAACCATAATTGATTGGCGATGCAAATCTGCTTGCGGCATCGCGTACCAAATCTACGGTTGCCAATTGGTCTTGAATGAAGTGCGCTTTGTTCACTTTCATCCCATCAATCCAATGAACGAATTTATGCTGTAACTGCTTGCTCATTATTTACGGTTTGTTCATACACTCTTGTGCAAATAATAACATCATTTTCTTTTATGTCGTTTTCGCCAACCAAAATATATGGGTCAATAAAACGATTCGGTTTCCACCATGGTTTTTTTACATAAAAAACCCATCCGCTTGGATTGCGCTGCGGATCCAAATACTCGATAATACTTTCGGGATGACGCTCGTTATAATCGTTTATAAAAAAGAAAAACAACTGCCCAAAATTAAGGCGCAATGGAGCTTTGGCTCTAAAGTTTGTATAACTGCTATCGCGCATTCTTTTTTGAAACTGAAAAGCAATTACCACTGGTTGGCTCATGTCAACATCATCGGCATCGGGCATCTCTTCTTCGGTAGGGTAAAACCAACGCTTATAAATTTGCATCGGAATTGCCATTGCAAAATCAAACAATTTCATGGCCAAAAATGGTACCGGAAACACCAATGCTGCAAGCGGATAAATCCATAAGTATTCTTTTGGCCCTGTGAACTTTAACAACAGCGAAAACACTACTGCTGTTACAGCAAACTGTGTGAGTGTAAAATAAAATTCGGGCTTAAAACTTGTGCGGCTCGACCACGGCTGATGCAAGTAAATACCCAAAGCATGCGCCATGCCACCAGCCAAAAACATGAACTGGGTGATAGAAAAAGACATACGCGGCATTTCAATAATAATATAGCCTACCAAACTGAAAAGCGCACTTAACAACACATTCAACAAGGTGTGAATGATAAGATGCTTCTTGTACTTAGTAATCACATCTTTACCAAAGTAAAAAAACAAGGCCCCAAAAATTGCTCCTGCGGCCGATAAAACAATATTTACAATAGAAGGTTTCCAATCCATAACTTAAAACAAGAGGGTGTAAATTTAACTTAATTCAAAATAACCCATAAAAGCGGGCTGATTTTGGTCGCCCAATATAAAACCACTTTCCCTTTCCGAGGGAAAAATTATTTCGCGCACCTCAGCCTCTACCGGAATAAAATACTCGTGCAACAACTGTAACGTTTGAAACAAAACGCCCTTGCTGATGTAGTCGGACAAACTAAAATTCTGTAATGGACCTACTTCAATTTCTACCACCGGAAATGGCGAAGGAATTGAATTGCCAATAACTGTGTTTTGCCCTAAAAATGCACTATCGAGCATAAATGAATCTTCAATAGCAATGCTTTCATCTGCGCTTAAAGTCTTCTTGATCTGCACTTTTTCGCCCAAAATCAATTCATAGCAAGCTGCTGTAAGCTTAAAATTGCCCACTACTTTTTCTAACATAGGCAGCAAATACACCAAAGTATTCAACCCTTTTACCTGCTTAGAATATTTTAAACCCCAAAAACGGAAAAGCAAATTGCTGGCATTGTGTTGTTGAATGGCTTCCAGAATATTTTGTTCTTTATCTTCCAACGAAAGCTTTGCAAGAAAAACTTCATGCTCTATAGGCAAAAAAAGTTTGCGTGCTTCTGCCTCAATATTGCGGTTTGCGCGAGCTTGTGCTACATACTTGGCAATCATATTGGCACTATCGCCCGAGAGCGTAGGTTGATGAAAAAGCCCTTCAGGCAGCACATCGTAAAGGCCATTTCTATTCAACTCTACCGAAACAAACTCGTCAATATGCGAAGATTCATCTAAGTAAAACTTATTGATGTCTCTGGAGTGTGGCCGCTTGAAAGTTCCTTTTAAGCGCGTAAGAAACTGGTGTGTTTCAAACCCATTGCGCAGCATCACCGCCAAAAGCGATTCGGCTTTTACATCGTTATCAACCTTTTCTAATTGCTCTAAAACAGTTTCTAATGTCATGTGCGCAAAAACTCAATGAATACGAATGTAGAACATCTTGGCTAAAAAATGAATGATTTGCTTCGCTAACTCACTGCAATGTATTGTAACACTACAAGTTTGGCGCTTTCTAAAATGCCTTTACGCCAGCTTTGCCAATATTGAGCAACATTCTTTTAAAATGCGGACCATGACTGCCGGGGCGGTTCTTTACATAGCCATCAAAATACATTTTGGTATAAACCATTGAAAATAAAGCGCAGTTGAGGTGTCCAAACTTTTTTCCGGCACGCCATAGTTCTACATTGGTGGCACCGTTGCGTTTCATGGCTTCGTAGGTAAGGATAGAGTTTTGGTAATTTACTTGTTCATCGCCTTTGCAGTAACATAACATCACAGGTGCTTCGGGTTTCCAATCGTGCACATTGTTTTCTTCTAAATATTTACGAAAAGGGTGTTCGGGGTTGTTTTCAAACTCCTCAAAAAACTCTCTGCGCACCGAAAGAAATGCAGTATCGGGCAATTCTTTATTCAATTCATCCATAGGAAAATCGCCCGAAAGTAATTTGGGAATAATGGAAGCATAAGGCTGTTGAAAGGCCTCGGAAATTCTTTCGGGATGCCCGATGCTTTCGTAATATCCTTTTAGCAAATATGGCATATAGCCTGGTTGAGTGTAAAATTTGTTTCTGCCATCGTACACCGCAAAGAAAATATTGTAGGGGCCAGACATTGGTGCGCTTGCCGTAACCGGAAATCTATCGGCATAGTTATTTTGCAACATCCTATGAGTAGCAAGAGTGGCGTGGCCGCCTTGCGAATAGCCCGAAATAAAAAGTTTACCAAACGACTGCACACCAAATAATTGCAACGAATCGCTAACCACTTTCAGCATATCTACAGCGGCATCGGCTTCTGTTTTGGCGTGCATATATAAATGGCTTCTATCGCCCCGCCCCATGCCAATGTAATCGGGCATCAGTACCAAATAACCATCGGAGGCATAAGCCAAACACATAGCCTGCTCGCCACGGTAATTTAACACACGTTCTTTGCATAGCTGTGTACCCTGGTTGTAAATTTGTAGAGGTACATCTATGTTTTCGGCTATTGGTGCAAACACCATGCCTGTTGCTTTTACTATGCTTCCATCGGCATAAGTAGAAGTGTAAACCACATCATACACATTTACATCATGCTTGGTTCCAAAAAAAACTTTGGGAATACGCATCGCCTTGAAATGTGCTGCCAGTTGCTCTGCCGTAAAAGTGCGCATCAGTGTATGCTCAATAAGCTTGCCGCTTTCTTGAGCTTGAGCTATTAAAATTGGGAGGAAATAAAAAAGTAGTGGAAGTAGATATTTTGTTTTCATGTAAGATAAAGCGTGCACAAAAATAAATAGAACTACGGGTCTTTGTGTTATAGAAATATAAAGTTTTATAATGTATAATTTGAAGCGTCAGCTAAACCTGACAAAGCGAAAATGAGAGATAAAACACTTAGGTTTTAAGTTGCATGAATGCTCTAAGGATTTTTTAAGGTATTAAAACCAATGTTTATCTACCTTCGCATTTATGAACTTTATTATCAAATTGTTTTTGAATTCGTTGGCAGTTGTCATAGCATCGTTGTTGCTCTCTTCGGGTGTGCATATTGATGGCTGGGGCAATGCAATTTTGTTAGCAGCAGTTTTGGTATTGCTGAATGTTTCTATAAAACCCTTGTTGGTGTTTTTTACTTTACCCTTTACCTTGTTTACGCTCGGTTTGTTTTTGTTAGTAATCAACGCTGCTATTATATTGATTGCCGATTGGATTTTGGGCGATGGCTTTAATGTAAATAGCTTTTGGTGGGCTTTGGCATTCAGCATTATACTTTCTTTTCTAAATAGTTTTTTTGAAAAACTGGTTGTGAAAAACGACCCGCCACAATCGCAACGCGAGGGCGAAATGCAGGTGTTTGATAAAGATGGTAATCGCATTGCTTAAACTATCTTAGATAGTTAAAATCAGAAGCCGCACAATTCATTATTATGCGCAGCATCATTTTCCTGTTTTCGATATTGCTTACGGTTACTTCTTGTAAGAATTTAGTGCCTTATACCGATTCGTTGCGTACCCAACACGGCTGGAGCGACAGTCAGATTAGAAAAATTCAGTTTTATACCTCCCGCGATGTTATTCTGCAACGGCAAGTTTCTACAGACGAAACTGCCATTGAAGGCGGAAAAATAAAAATTCGCGATGGCAAAAAAGTAGAGGAAATAATTATCAAACGCGGCACTCCAGGTGTGGTAACAGATATACCAAACACCACAAAGTTATTGGTGAGTTTTGAAAAAGACGACAACCACTATCTGAGTTTTGGCGTAAATCCAAATCAATCTACCCGCTTTGTATTGCTTGCCTCCGATTGGAATAATGGCATTGGAAAAGTTACCTACGATGGTAAAAAGTTTTTCACTTCTCCCGATGGTGCTTACACTTCTCTCTTGGTTGATTTGCGTAAAATTCAAAATGTTGAATTGAGTCAACGTGTAGCAAAAGGAAGGAAGGTTCAATAATTGATTAGTGCTTTACAAAACGTAATATACCGTAGCTGTTTTCATCGGTCAGCAAAATGCTGTAAACACCATTTGAAAGTTCTTTTACATCAATGCTTTCTGCTGCATTGTATTGTAATATCTCGCTTACAACTTTGCCATTGATGTCAATAATTTTGCAATTAGTTTTTTCGAAATTACCATTGATGAAAATGCTGCTACTGGCGGGGTTGGGCGCAAGTGTCAAATCCTGCATTTCAACCATAGTAATAGAGCTGTATAACTGTGGGTTGATGTTTATGTTGTCAATAAAAAAGTTGTTGCCGTAAAAATTGGTGAATTCTATTTTAAACATAAAACGGCTGTTTACATAACTTACCGGAATGGGCGTGGTTACTTTTTTCCATTCGGTAGAATCTGCCGGCATGTAAGTGGCATGGGCTTGCGCACTTACAACAGTGCGTAGCGTGGCACCTATTCTTTTGCTGCGGCTTTGCCATGTTTTGCCGCAATCGTTCGATATAAAAAGCTCTAAAACATCATCGGTGTTTATCTGCTTTTGCGAAAAGGCATAATTGAAACTTAATGTTGGCGAGCCGGTAGCTGCCAAATCTATAAGTGGCGAATACAATGTTGTTTTGCCACTAAAGTGTGGCGCGGTGTCGTTCATTAAAATAGCGGCAGACTTTGCACTGTTGAATCCCGCTTGGTTGTTTAATGAAAAAATCAGGTTGTTGTTATCGGCAATATTGAACAAACCACTTGCATCTACATCTGCTATGCTTTCAAAATTTTCAACAAAAAATGGTTTACCTGCATCATCCTGCACCCGAATTTTTAATGGGGCGCTATGCACACTTGCGCCATTCTTTTTCGAGGTTAATACTACATCGTAATCTCCGGCAGCTAAATATGTGTTGCTTGGGTTTTGATCGGTAGCGCTAATTCCATCACCAAAATTCCACTCCCAGCCTGTTGCATCAAACAGCGACTTATCGGTAAAAGCAACATCCTCGCCCATGCAAACCATTCTTGCGCTTGCCGAAAAATCTGCTACACACAGCGAGTCGAAATTCAACACACCGGTTGCCATTAAATTTTGTTGCGAAACAAGGTTGCTGCGATTGGCTACCGATGAGCGCAAAGCGGCACGCATACGTTGTTTTTGCCCCTCGGTAAACATAAAATTACAGTAGCTGTAATCCATTGCATTTTGCACATTATCTACTGTGTTGCCACACGATGCTGCCGATAAATTGCAGCTACTCCAACCGATGGTTGGCGGTGTATCGTTTACATCATCGCCAATTGCGCAGTTGCCGCTTTGCCCTACTTGCTGATAAAAATATCCGGGCACATTGTTGCCTCCCCAAATGTGAAAAAGGTTGAGATAGTGCCCCGCCTCGTGCGCCAACACTACCGAACGCAATTTATTTGCAGTGCCGGTGTCGCCAACATATTCATGGCTCATTACGATTCCATCCCATTCTGGCTTTGCGGCAGCTTGGTCGGGCATTAAGCAATGCCCTGCAAGGTTGGCAATCTTTTTTACTACATAGATGTTCAGGTATTTCGATGGATTCCAGTGAATCAAGTTTTTAATGCTGTGATCGCCAATATTGGTGAGTGGCGATGCTATACGGTTAATGCCATTGGTGCATTTGCCATTAGGGTCTAACTTAGCAAGCCTGAACTCAATTTCGCAATCGGCTGCAAGATGTTTAAAATCAGCTACGATACTTGCTGTGTCGGCAAGTTGGTTTCTAAAACCCATATTCATAACTTTTATGCCGCTCGCAATTTGTGCATCCGAAATGTTTTCGATGCCATAGTTGTGAATAACGTGAAACACAACAGGAATTGTAAGTACAGAATCGGATGAGCGCCTTGCGTAATTTGCTGCAACATACTGTTTTGTATGTTGGCGTAGCTCTTCGCGTTTTTGCTCCATCAATTGTTGCAGTTGCGGATTCGACTTATAAAATTCATAAGCAAATTCATCAGCCCCGCAATGTTTTAAATCTTGCGACATGGCAGACAAACTAAAAAACATCACAGCTGAGTACAGTAAAATTCTATTCATAACAACAAGGAGGTATTTGTTGGCGAAATAAAACACTTAATTGAAAAGACGAGATTAAAGACTTGCATACATTGTTTGGGGGAGTGGCAGAAACCGATGGAGGGAGTTTAGATTTGTGAAGTGTGATTTTAGATTGAATAAAACAGGAGAATTATAGCGGGGGATTTGCTGCGAAGAACTTTATCCTTTCGCTAACTTCTATTCTTCCTGACTTCAACTAACTCAGAGGTGTTGTAAGTTCGAGTAAACTTTTTCTGTTTAAGACCCTTGTATAGTTCCTTATCCCCCGTCCATAAATATCCTTTAAGGTGTTTTGTCAAGGCAACAAAATCAGAATCGTCAATATCAATATCTTGAACAATCTCCTCTGCAATCAACCATGTTTTTTGAGGAATGAGTTCTTCGTTAATGAAGTTTATTCTTGCAAAAACCTTGAACAATGATTCATCCAATTCGCTATCAGTAAGTTTGGAAATGCGTTTTAGTTTTTCTTTGTGTTTTTGAATTTCATGGCGCATGTAACTGCAACTGTAGAATTCAAAAATTTGATTGGAATTAAAAAGTAAGTCGCCAATAGTGCCGTTGGTATTTAGTAGTGCGCTGAAAATAATGTTGGTATCAACAACTACTTTAATGACCTTTTGTTCTTTGCCTGAGCGTGCCATTGAACTTTATTTCACTTGATAAATCGGGCGCGATTCTTTTTCCACCAACCCTTCTTTACCTCTTTGGCAAGCTTGTCAACGTCAGCTTGTTTTGCTTTAGATTTTGACAGTACTTCTTTGTAGCTCAAATAGTCTACAAGACGCTGTAAGCCTTCCGTATCCACGTAGGACGGAAGTCGAATTATTACCTCGTTGTTGGTTCTTTCTATCAGCATTGGTGTTTTGCTCTATTATTTCAAAGATATAGATATTTTGTCAGAAGGTTATTCATCCCCCACATCCTTCGGCAGAACATTGTGGTGCTTATTGAACAGCCGGTTGCCCACAAAGGCACGAAGAACACAAAGGTGGTACACGGGGGCATACCACAACAGCCAAGAGATTAACCACTAATACACGAATGAATACAGGTGTTAGGGATAATGATGAGAAGTGTTATTCTTGGGAACGCAGAGATCTAGGAGAAACTCTGCTGGGAAGAATGTATTTTGCTTTACTTAGGATCTAGTTCTCTTATAATAACTTTTAAATGTTTCCTTAGGAAGATGATTAGTAATGCTTTTTACAAAATCAACCCCTTCTAGTGTTAACTCTCCAACTTTCTTGAATGGCCCCCAAGATTCAGGCTTATAGAACCTTCCGATTACCAAATATGAACCATCGTATTTTACTGGAAATTCCAAGGTATCTACAAAATGATCAGAACCCATCGAAACGTTTAATTCACTTGAGTGATGAGTTATCATTGCCCCAATAAAATCTCTATCGGAGTTTCCTTCAAGATAAACAATATAGTGTCGCCCCTTCTTTAACTCTCTATGAGTAGCCATTAATATGTCTCCTGCTTTAAAATCATTTGAATTCATTTTCCAGAATATAAAATACAGATACCGCTATTACCTCTCGAAAGTAACCTTAAGCCTAGATGAGGTAAAACCAAAACCTGTAATAGCTGGATTATTGGGGAAAACCTGATAAAAATCAAATGTACCTGTATCTACGCCACAGCTACCGGTGATAAGGTAAGGGTTTGTCAAAGACACAACAGGTGCATTTATTGGAACGTAATAGATATTCCCCTTGTGCGCAAAAACTTTACCTCTGTCAATACCATTTCCACCAGATGTTGTTTTAGTTGATGGAACATATGTTGACCCTGAGCAATTACTTGAAGTAACATACATATAGAATGAGTTTGAAGTGGGCGTGCCAACAGTTGTTGAAACAATAGATAATGAATCAGTTAAGGATGTAGGAAAATAGTAACGATCATCTCCAGGATAAAGAAAGGAATAGCGATAATTTTTTTCCGTTATAAAATTAAATCGGTCAATCATAACATCATCAATTGATGGGTCAGTGATTGGAGTCCCGTTAATTTTAACTGTCAATTTTTCGCTTTTGGGTATCTTAACAAAGCCACCATTTGAAAGAAAAACAGTGTCGTTGCTAACAGATAAGGTTTGTAATTCATTTGTTGAACTTGTGTCATTATCTACTTTTTTAGGGAGTAGAACACTGTTGCCAAGACTTATTTTAAGTGAGTCTCCACTTATAGTTAATGTTTGTAATTCATTAGTAGCACTTGTATCTTTATCATTGTTGTTGACAACATTTCCTGCATACAAAGCATAAGGAACACTTAACAATTGTGTTGTGCCCATTAACTGAAAATTATTTCCTCCCTGTGCATCTAAACCAACACGCAAATAATAACTATCATTTCCCCAATTAATATTGGCGAAAGAACCTTGCTGAATTGCCCCTGTACCAACTGTTAAGTTGAATAAGCCAAATTGGTCGGTGGTGGTAAAATGGTTTTCCTGATATTGAATTGTACCAACTGTTGAGGTTTTTAATATACTCAACTGAACACCTACTGTTTGGTTTGCAATTGGTTGATTTTGCGCATTACGTGCTACTGCACTGTAATTGAACGCCTGCGGTGGAGCTAACTGAGAAAATGATACAACGCAGATTAGCAACAATAAAAGTGTGATGATTTGTTTCATAGAAGAAGATTTATTGTTTGATGATTTTATAATTTCCAATTAATGCTTGATTGTTATCAAATACTTGAATAAAATATACTCCTGAATTCCACGATTCTGTGTTGATGCCAATGTGATTATTACCAGCAGAATACTTTTCACTACTTAATACCCGACCATTTATATCAACTACTTTCAGTGATATTCCAGACAACTTACTTTCAATAATATGAATATTGAGAAGAGAGCCTACAGGATTGGGATATACTTTAATATTAATCAGTTCAGCACTTGGTTCTTTAATAGCTGTGACTTGTGTAGTTGTTGCAGCAGAATTGATAAATCCCTGCCCTAAGGAAACGGAATCAGAAGCAGTTTTTGTTACTACAATTTCACCAACCGTAAAACTAAGTTTAGCATTAGTTTGATTCATGGTGGCACCTACCGAAGAAACCACCTGCGGAGATAATTGTTGTGCTTGCGATTGATAGAAACAAAAAAGAATCGCCAATACTGTAAGGAGAGTACGATGCTTTGTGAAATCATAACCTGTCATAATTGGTGCATTTTAAAAACTATTGACGAAAGTATATAAATGCAGGATAAAACCAATTTGCGAACCTATGGCTCGCTTAATACATTGCTGTGTGTGAATTCTATAAAGCGGTTGCCTCTATGAGGCATAAACAGCTCCCTACTGTTCAGTAGGGACAAGCTGATGAAAGTTTGTGTATAGACAAAGCCTGTAAGGCTGATATGATTTGGACATTTGGAAGAGCCATAGTAATGTCACCCCTTCGGGGTTTTGGGTTGGTGTTGTTGTTTCTATAATCATTTCATCCCTACGGGATTTTTTTGATGTTACATTTTCTTGGAAGCGTTCTGAGGGGCTTTGTTTTATGGGTTGTTTCGTTTTTCTTGTTGAGGTGACACAAACAGCCACCACCCCCTTACCCCCGCCAGCGGGGGATAAACAGCCGGGGAGAGTGGTCGTTTGATTTTGAAGGACTGCACTAGCTACGGGAGGTGCGCGAGGGGGTGTAGTGGAAAGCCCGGAGCGAGGAACGAGCGAGGACTTGTAACGGAACACCCGACCCGAGGCACGAGGGGCGCGCCATAATTATAAAGGGTCGGGGGACGAAGGACGAGGGACGCGCCATGATAGGCTTCGACAAGCTCCCCGCTTTGGCGGGACAGGCAGCCTGACAATACTTATAATTGATTCTGTTGCAAATACTATTATTGCTTAAGCAATTTGCAACATGAACATTCCATCGCTTTACGCACTTTTTCGGCAGTCAACGGGAGTAACCACCGACACGCGCAATATCCAAAAGGGTAATCTGTTTTTTGCTTTGAAGGGGGATAATTTTAATGGCAACACGTTTGCCGCAGCGGCTTTGCAAAATGGCGCGGCATATTCGATTGTTGACGAGGCTACCGGGGATGATGAAAGAATAATAAAGGTTGAAAATGTATTGGTGGTGCTTCAGCAACTGGCGTTTCATCATCGCAGGCAATTTGCCGGAAAAGTGATTGCGCTAACCGGGAGCAATGGCAAAACAACCACCAAAGAACTGATAGCAGCAGTGCTTTCAAGCACTTTTAAAACTCAGGCAACAAAAGGTAACCTAAACAACCATATTGGCATTCCACTCACTTTACTTTCTATGCCGGTTGATGTAGATTTTGCTGTTGTAGAAATGGGTGCAAACCATCAAAGCGAAATTGACTCTTATTGCCATTTCACCGAGCCCGATTTTGGTTTGATTACAAACGTAGGTTTGGCGCACCTCGAAGGCTTTGGCGGTTTTGAAGGCGTGGTAAAAGGCAAAACAGAATTGTATCGCTATTTGGCAAAAAGAGAAGCGAGCATTTTTGTAAATACCGATAACGAGTTGTTGATGAACAAAGCAACAGAAGCCGGAATTGATAAAAGCAGGCAGGTTAGCTACGGAACAAAAAGCCCCTTTTGCTCAGGCAAGTTATTGGAAGGCGATTTTTTGAGTTTTGAAACCGAAAAGCAAATAGTACATACCAACTTGGTGGGCGGCTATAATTTTGAAAATGTGTTGGCAGCATGTAGTATCGGCAAATATTTTGATGTGCCATTTGAAAAAATAAAATCGGCAATAGAAAATTATGAACCCGGCAATAATCGTTCGCAGCAAATAGAAAAAAACAACAACACCATAATACTCGATTGCTACAACGCCAACCCCAGCAGCATGAAAGCAGCGTTAGAAAATTTTGCTACTATAAAGCATGAAAAGAAAATTGCCATTCTCGGAGGCATGAAAGAAATGGGAGATTCATCCGAAGAAGTTCATCAAGCTATTGCAATACTTGCGTTTTCGCTTGCGCTGCATCAGCTAATTTTTATCGGCAATGAATTTGCCTTTACAACAGAAAAAGCAAATTGGTTTGCAGATACCAACAGCGCCAAAAATTGGCTTACCCAGCATCTGCCAAGCAACAGCTTGATTTTAGTGAAGGGTTCTCGCGCAAACAAATTGGAAACGCTGTTTGATTGAAATAAATACCGTCTTAAATCTCTTTAACCAATTCATAAAATCTACTTCCTACCTTCGCCATCATGGATTTCATTAAAATAGGAATTGTGTGTTACCCTACTTATGGCGGTAGCGGTGTGGTAGCAACCGAATTGGGCAAAGCACTTGCCAAAAAAGGGCATCAGGTTCACTTTATTACCTATCAAGAACCAGTGCGCTTAGATGCCTTTCACGAAAACATTTTTTATCACGAGGTTAGTTCCCTCGACTATCCTTTGTTTCAATACACTCCTTACGAATCGGCACTGGCAAGCAAAATTGTAGATGTTGTAAAATTTGAAAAACTCGATTTGCTACACGTGCACTATGCCATTCCTCATGCTTCATCGGCTTTAATGGCTCGCAATATTTTAAAAGAGCAAAAAATAAACATCCCATTTATTACTACGCTGCACGGCACCGACATTACACTTGTTGGGCGCGACCCAAGTTATTTGCCCGTTGTTGCTTTTTCCATTAACCATTCCGATGGCATTACTTCTGTATCAGAGTCATTAAAAAACGATACTTACAAGCATTTTAATATTAAAAAGCACATAGAAGTAATTCCTAATTTTATTGATTTTTCGCGCTTTCGCAAAACCAACAAAGAGCATTTTAAAACAGCCATTGCTCCACAGGGCGAAAAAATTCTGATACACGTTTCCAACTTTCGAAAAGTAAAACGAGTAGAGGATGTGGTGTTGATGTTTGATAAGGTTTGCAAAAAAATTCCATCAAAGTTATTGCTGGTTGGCGATGGTCCCGAGCGCATGAGCATTGAGTTACTTTGCCGACAATTGGGCAATTGCGAACACGTTCGCTTTTTGGGCAAGCAAGATGCCGTAGAAGACCTACTGGCAATTTCCGATTTGTTTTTATTGCCTTCCGAAACCGAAAGCTTTGGTTTGGCTGCATTAGAAGCAATGGCTTGCGAAGTGCCTGTAATTACTTCAAATGCTGGCGGCCTGCCCGAAATTCAAATTCAAGGCAAAACAGGTTTTATGAGCAACGTGGGCGATGTGGACGATATGGCAAAAAATGCCATTTTTATTCTTAGCGATGAGGTGCGGCTACAAGAATTTAAGCAAAATGCTTTTGCTCATGCACAAACATTTTCGCTCGAAAACATATTGCCTATGTATGAAAACTATTACGAAACAGTTTTCAAAACTTCGATGTTGGAGTTTGTTATCTAAAGAGGTTTTTTATTCCTCCAGCACAATATCAAACTGCACCAAATCAATAAAATCTTTTACACGCTCTTCAATATCGTGATGGTTGAGTTCTTTCAATCTTTCGGTGCCAAATTTTTCGACACAAAACGAAGCCATTGCCGAACCATAAATGATGGCGCGTTTCATATTCTCGAAGCCAATGTCGCGTGTTTTATCTAAGTATCCCGCAAAGCCTCCGGCAAAAGTATCGCCCGCTCCGGTAGGGTCAAACACATCTTCTAAAGGCAAGGCTGGCGCAAAAAACACATTGTTTTCGTGAAACAATAGCGCACCGTGTTCGCCTTTTTTAATCACAAGATAATCGGGACCCAGTGCAAGAATTTTTTTAGCTGCTTTTACCAACGAATATTCACCCGATAACTCGCGCGCTTCCGCATCGTTAACCGTAAGCACATCTACGCGACCTATAACCTCCAGCAACTTTTCTTTGTAGGCAGGTGTCATCCAAAAGTTCATCGTGTCGAGCACAATCAACTTTGGTTTTTGTTCAAGTTGGTTTAACACATTCAATTGTAAATTGGGGTCAATGTTGCCAAGCAACAAAATATCGCTGCTTTGATAGCTTTCGGGAATTACCGGGTTAAATTCCAGCAACACATTTAGGTCGGTAATCAAAGTATCACGGGTATTCATATCCAAGTGATACTTACCACTCCAAAAAAAACTTTTTTTACCCTGTTTTACTTCAATACCTTCGGCATCTACACCTCTATCTTTTAAAAGTGCCAGCTCATTCATGTCAAAATCATCGCCAATTACCGACACTATATTTACTTTTTTAGAAAAAAAGGAAGCACTCCATGCAATGTAAGTAGCCGCGCCACCCACAATTTTATCGGTTTTGCCAAAAGGTGTTTCAATAGCGTCAAAAGCAACTGTACCAACGGTTAAAAGACTCATTCTGTTTGATTGTTTTATGTTTGTTATTATATAAGTTTCAAAAGGCTTTCAAAAAAATTTCGGGTGCGAAGATTGGAGATTTCATTTGAACTTATACATTTGCAGTCCGATTTTTTAAAAGAAATACGGAAATTCCTCCTTAGCTCAGCTGGTTAGAGCACAAGACTGTTAATCTTGGGGTCCTTGGTTCGAGCCCAAGAGGGGGAGCAAAAGCCACCAACATTGGTGGCTTTTTGCGTTTTATGTGTTGGCATCAAAGCAAAGTGTGCAATTGCCCAATATCGGTCAACATAAAATCGGCAATAGCAAATTTAGGGTTTGCCCTATCGTGCATTGCCGGAATGGCAACACAACTCATTTTGGCGGCTTTAGCTGCTACAACACCAAAAAGCGAATCTTCAATCACCAAACATTTTTCGGGTTTTACACCCAATTGTTTTGCAGCCGATAAAAATACTGCCGGATGCGGTTTTCCATAAGGTTCAAATTCGGCCGAAACCAGTGCATCGAAAATGCCATCGCGCTGTAGCCGCGTTGCCATTGCTTTTATCAGTCGCAATGCCGATGATGAAGCCACTGCCAGTTTAGCACCACTTGTTGCCGCATGATGCACCGCTTCGTGTACACCCAAAATTAATGGAGCATCATACGCAATATGATGCTCCATTAAATCAATTACTTCGGTAGCAACCTGCTCGGTTGTTTTACCCTGCCACGGAAAACGATGATACCAATACTCCACCACTTCATCGAAACGATAGCCTGTGGTTTTCATGCAATCATCATCGGTGAGCGATAAGCCTACGGTTTTAAAAATTTCAATTTCTGCTTTGCGCCACCATGGTTCCGAGTCTATAAGCACTCCGTCCATATCAAAAATTACCGCATCGTATTTCACTAATCGTTACGCAGCTTTTTTTGCTTTATCGGGCTTGGCTGTTTTTTTTATTTGGTCGGCAAAAACTTTTGCCGGCTTAAAAGAGGGGATATAATGCTCGGGAATTTCGATAGCCACATTTTTTTTGATGTTTCTACCAATTTTTTTGGCGCGTTTTTTTAGAATAAAACTTCCAAACCCGCGCACATAAACATTCTCACCGGCTTTTAACGAATTCTTTACCTCCTTGAAGAATGCTTCAAGTGAAACTAACACATCCACCTTCGGAACGCCAGTCATCTCAGTTACTCTACTTACAATGTCGGCTTTTCTCATAACTGTACTTTTTTTAATGGTTAATAAATAAGTTCGCGTCCGTTTTGTAAACCGAATATGCAATAATTATTTTTTTCAAAACATTGTTTCCCAACATTTTGATTTTTTTCAAGCAGAAAAGTGAACACTGTATTTAACAAAAAGCTCTTTACCTGATGTGTGCTTATGAACAATGGAAACAAAAAGTTTTTTACCGAAAAAATTCTGCAGTGGAATGAACACATCAACGAGCGCACCATGCCGTGGAAAGGCGAAAAGAACCCATACTTGATTTGGCTCAGCGAAATTATTTTACAGCAAACCCGAGTGGAGCAAGGCTTGCCTTATTTTAATGCTTTTAAAAAAAAATATCCTTCTGTTCATCTACTTTCCGCAGCATCGCAAGATGATATAATGAAATTGTGGCAAGGACTCGGATACTACTCTCGTGCTCGAAATTTGCACCATACAGCAAAACACATTGTTGAAAAATTAGGCGGGGTTTTCCCAACCAACTTTCAATCGCTTCAACAACTAAAAGGTGTAGGTGCATACACTGCAGCCGCAATAGCTTCATTTGCGTATAACGAACCTGTGGCAGTTGTTGATGGCAATGTGATTCGTATTTTATCGCGCTACTTTGGTATTGAAACACCCTTTGATACCACCGCAGGGAAAAAAGAATTTTCGGCTATCGCTCAGCAACTTATCAGCCACAAAAATCCAGCTGCATACAACCAGGCGATAATGGATTATGGTGCTACTGTTTGCACAGCACAAAATCCTATTTGCAACAATTGTGTGTTGAGTCAAAACTGCTTTGCTTTAAACAAAAACCTTGTGATGTTATTGCCCGTGCGAAGCAAAAAATTGACAAAGAGGGAAAGACATTTTTACTACATAATTATTCATCAAAAAAACCACACTTTTATTCATCAGCGCACAGCCAACGATATTTGGAAGTCGCTATATGAATTTCCACTAATAGAAAGCGACAACCCTATTGCAAAAAACATGCAACAAGAATTAGTTGACTTACTCGAAACAAAAGATTTCAAAATCACACATCGCTCCGAAGTGTTTAAGCAGCAACTTACACATCAAAAGTTACACATCACTTTTTTAGAAGTTGCCATAGATAACAAGCACACATTGGATAAAGGCAAAGGATTGCTACGCATAGAAAAAAACAAGTTGAATCAATTCGCTTTTCCAAAAACAATTGCAGCATACATAGAAAGCATTCGGTGAGTTTGTTTTGCGCTTTTGCAATAGTTGATACGGTTTTAGCTTAAAAAAGAGGTTTCCAACAAATCCCAAAAATCTTTTGTATTTGAAAAATCCTTTTAGGTTCGCATGACTTTTTTTACAAACAAGACAGAATTTAACAACAATCAATCAATAATCATGGGAGAAAAAATCACCATTAGCAGAGGCAAATTGAAAGTGCCTAACAATCCCATCGTTCCTTTTATTGAAGGCGATGGCACCGGACCAGACATTTGGCGTTCATCAGTGCGCGTGTTAGACGCAGCAGTTGAAAAAGCATATAAAGGCAAGCGCAAAATAGAATGGAAAGAAGTGCTGGCTGGCGAAAAAGCCTTCAACAAAACAGGCAACTGGTTGCCAGACGAAACCTTAGATGCTTTCAGAGAATATTTGGTAGGAATAAAAGGACCATTAACCACACCCGTAGGTGGCGGCATCCGTTCGTTGAACGTAGCTTTGCGCCAAATACTTGATTTATATGTGTGTTTGCGCCCGGTGCAATACTATGCAGGCA
>CAZYXR010000004.1:30852-45345 GCA_964650845.1 uncultured Chitinophagaceae bacterium | reverse complement strand
CGGTAAAACGCCCCGAAGCAGTTGACATGGTTATCTTCCGTGAAAACACTGAAGATATTTATGCAGGAATTGAGTTTGCAGCCAGCACTTTAGAAGCAGCAGATGTATTGAAATTTTTGAAAAAAAGATTTGAGAAAGAATACAACAAAATTCGCTTTAACGATAAAAAGCGCGGCAGAGAATATGCGCGTGTTGCAAAATTGGCTGGCGCAGATGTAGAACCAAATGTGGGTATTGGTATTAAAGCTGTTTCTAAAATTGGCTCACAACGTTTAATTCGTTCGGCAATTGAGTACGCCATTTCTCAAAAGCGTAAAAGTTTAACATTGGTACACAAAGGCAACATTATGAAATACACCGAAGGTGCATTTCGCGATTGGGGGTATCAACTTGCCGAAACCGAATTTGCCGACCAAACTTACACTTGGAATCAATGGGAAAAAACCAAGAAAGCAAAGGGCGAAGCGGCTGCCAACGAAGAACAAAAAGCAGCACTTGCTTCGGGCAAAATTTTGATAAAAGACTCTATTGCCGATATTACTTTGCAACAAGTACTTACCCGCCCCGAAGATTTTGATGTTATTGCCACACTAAACCTAAATGGCGATTACTTGAGCGATGCATTGGCAGCACAAGTTGGTGGCATTGGCATTGCACCAGGCGCAAACATTAACTATGTAACCGGTCATGCTATTTTTGAGGCCACGCACGGCACTGCTCCAAAATATGCCGATTTAGACAAAGTAAATCCAGGCTCGGTGATTTTGTCGGGCGCAATGATGCTTGAATATTTTGGTTGGGACGAAGCCGCAAAATTAATCCATAAAGGACTAAGTGGTGCTATTGCAAGCAAAAACGTAACTTACGATTTTGCGCGTTTAATGGATGGCGCAACAGAAGTAAAATGCAGCGCATTTGGCGAGCAAATCATCAAACACTTTTAAGCAAAAATAAATTGCTATTTTCAAAAAGGCTGCTTCGTTTGAGGCAGCCTTTTTTATTTTCATCATTGCGAACAAATCACAAACAACTATTCGCAAATTATGGAATTCCGCAACTAAACCATCTATTCGCAAAACAAACACAATCATGAAAGTTATCTTATCTATTGCCACAGCAACATTATTGTTGAGCGCATCGGCACAAAACAATTTGCCATCAAAAAAAGTAACCATCTATAAAAATGGTACTGCACTAATAGTAAACGAAGGCACCGCCAGCACTAAAAATGGCAATGTGCTTTTACCCTTGCCCGAAAAAGCACTTTATGGCGCATATTGGGTGGGTGCTGCCAAAGAAAACGGCATCCGCAATCTTACATTCAAAATAGATACACTTAAAAAAAATATACGCTGCGAAACAGTGCAAGATTATGTAGCGGCTAATGTTGGTAAACAAGCCACCATCTATTTTACTGCTTCTAACCAAATTGACAAATCGCTTTCGGGTACTATTGCCGATTTTAATCAGCAAACAAATATGGTAAAAGTGAAAACCGAAAAAGGCAATTCGTGGTTAAAAGCAAATAGCATCTATCAAGTAGAATTTAAAGAAAGCGAAAGCAATACCTTTTTGGCCGATAGCTTAAAAAGAATGATAGTGTTGCAACCCGAAAAAACTGCCTCGACTATTGCACTGCAAGAGTTTTACCTACAAAGCGGTATGAACTGGATTCCATCATACTTTTTAAAACTAAAAGATAGTAAAAATGCCCGCTTAGAAATGAAAGCAACTATCGAAAACGGAGGCGAAGCCATCAACAATGCCGAAATGGAACTGGTAGTTGGTTCACCACAACTTGCTTTTGGTTTAAAAGCCGACCCAATGACCTACGACTACCTTACCAACGAAGGAGCCGCAGCACTAATGGCGCGAAATACCAACAACGCTCAATACATGTATAAATCGGTTCAAATGGAAGCCGCAGCCGGTGATGATATGTTTAGCCAAAACTTCGATACCGAAGGCGAAAAAACAGGCGATTTATATTTCTATAAAATAGGGAAAGTAAGCTTGGCAAAAAGTAGCAAAGGCAATTTTCCCATTTTTGCAAAAGAGTTAGAATACAAAGACAAATACGAATGCACCATTCCTGATTATGTGAACTTTCTTTATAGCCGCTTTGCCAATACCGAAGAGAACAAATACGATGTGTTCCATTCGCTCGAAATCAAAAACACCAGCGGTGTACCACTTACCTCTGCACCCATCATGGTATTGAATGAAAAAGAACAATTTCTTGCACAAGACAACATGGGCTACACGCCTGCCGGAGCCAATACCGATGTTCGCTTATCAAAAGCAATTGATATTGTAACTAAAAGCGTAGAAGAAGAACTTTCGCGCAACGAGAGTTTTAAAAAATTGGGCAAAACAACTTATGCCAAAGCAACACTGAAAGGCACTATCACAATCGAAAACTTTCAGGCAGTAGCCACCACCGTAAACATTACAAAAAACCTAACCGGAGAAGTAAATAAACAAAGCGATGGAGCCGCAGTTACTAAAAAGAAAAGCTACCACACTTCTATCAATCCCGAGTCGCAAATCAAATGGGAAGTGCCATTAAAAGCAAACGAGAAAAAAACCATCAGCTATGAGTATGATGTATTGTATGGAATATAAAAGTTAAGCACCATGTCGGCAAACACCTTTGGCAAACTTTTCAGCATCACCACTTTTGGCGAAAGTCACGGCAAAGCCATTGGTGTTGTTATTGACGGCTGTCCAGCAGGATTAAAGATTGACATAGATTTCATTCAGCATGAAATGGACAGGCGCAAGCCCGGGCAATCTGCCATTACCACACAGCGCAGCGAAGACGATACAGTGCAAATATTGAGTGGTGTGTACGAGGGCTTTTCGCTTGGCACACCCATTGCGCTCGCCATCAGCAACAAAGACAGCAAGCCCGAAGATTACGACCATTTAAAACACGCCTTTCGGCCATCGCATGCCGACTATACTTGGCAACAAAAATTTGGCCACCGTGACCACCGCGGGGGCGGTAGAAGCAGTGCCCGCGAAACTGCAGCAAGGGTTGCTGCCGGGGCTATTGCCAAATTGCTATTGCAGCATTATGGCATTACTGTTTCGGCATTTGTGTCGCAGGTTAGCAATATAAAAACAGATAAACTTTACAGCGAGCTAAACCTTGCAGAAACCGAAGCTAATATTGTGCGCTGCCCCGATGCTGCTACCGCAAACAAAATGATTAAAGCCATTCAAGACGCACGCGCAAATGGCGACACACTTGGTGGCATAGTGTGCTGTGTGGCGCAAGGTGTACCTGCGGGTTTGGGCGAACCGGTTTTCGATAAGCTTCAAGCAGAGTTAGCAAAGGCAATGCTCAGTATCAATGCCGTAAAAGGTTTTGAATATGGCAGCGGATTTGCCGCAGCAACCATGAAGGGCAGCGACCACAACGATGTGTTTGTGAACCAAAGTAAAAACATAAGTACCATTACAAACTATTCGGGCGGCATTCAAGGCGGCATAAGCAACGGCATGGATGTTTATTTTAATGTTGCATTCAAACCCGTAGCTACCATCATGCTGCCACAACAATCGGTAGATGATAGCGGTAACGAGATTATTTTAGAAAACAAAGGTCGCCACGACCCTTGTGTGGTGCCACGTGCAGTTCCCATAGTTGAAGCTATGGCAGCCTTGGTGCTGGCAGATATGCTATTGCGCAATAGGTTGTCTAAATTGTAATTTCTGTTTCGCGGCTCTAACAGCTTTAGCTTAACATTGCAGCATGAATTTGTTTCCATTATCCGGAGGTGCTTCTACTAATTTTAAAATGGTAGCCAAAACCATTTTTGGGTTAGAAGAATTGTGTGCCGCTGAACTTTCAAAACTGGGTGCCGAAAATGTAGAAAAACACACGCGTGCAGTTAGTTTTGAAGGCAACATCGGGGTGATGTATAAAGCCAATTTGATGCTGCGTACCGCCCTGCGGGTGCTTGTGCAGTATGCCACTTTTGATGTAGCAAACGAAGAATCTTTGTATCAAAAAATCAAAGCCATAGAGTGGGAAAAACTGATTGATAAAAATGATACCATAGCCATCGACACGGTATTGAATACAGATGTTTTTAACCATTCGCAATTTATTTCGCAAAAAACAAAAGATGGTATTGCCGATAGATTTCGCGAAAAATTTGGCGAGCGCCCATCGGTAGATTTAGACAACCCTACACTGCGCATTCATCTGCACGTTTCGGGCAATAAGTGCACCCTTGCATTAGACAGTTCGGGCGACTCGCTGCATAAACGCGGCTACCGCGACAAAACAAATCTTGCACCTATCAACGAAGTGTTGGCGGCAGGCTTGGTACAGCTTTCGGGCTGGGATGGCAAGAGCACATTTTTAGATCCAATGTGTGGCTCGGCAACAATTTTAATTGAAACTGCAATGCTGGCGGCAAACATTCCTGCCGGATACCACCGCGAACATTTTGGTTTTATGAACTGGCACAAGGTTCTTGGTTTCGATACCGTGCTTTGGCAAAAAATATTTGATGCTGCGGTAGAAAAAATTTCATCCAATGATATTGCGTTGTATGGCATTGAGCTTTCGCCACATGTGGCTCGCAAAGCAAAAGAAAATGTAAAGCGTTCTAAAACAGACGATATGATAAAAATTCGCTGTGCCGATTTTTTAACCTCCGAGCCGCCACCCGTAAAAGGCAACCCGGTGCTGGTAATGAACCCACCTTATGGCGAGCGCATGGATAAAGAAGACATCAATGAGTTGTATAAAGCAGTAGGCGACACTTTTAAGCAAAACTACAAGGGGTTCGACTGTTGGCTCATCAGTTCAAACATGGATGCTATAAAAAACATAGGCTTGCGCCCTACGCGCAAAATCACCGTTTATAATGGTCAGTTAGAATGTAAATTCTTGAAATTCAGCATTTATGACGGCACAAAAAAACTACACAAAATTCAAGCAAAACCCATAGCTGAATAATTCTTTCTTTGCGCACCCAATAAAGAAAAAAATGCAAGCAAAAATATTAGTAACAGGTGGCTGCGGCTACATAGGTTCACACACAGTTATTGACTTAGTAGAAAACGGATTTGATGTTGTAAGTATTGATAATTGCAGCAACTCGCAACCCCAAACCATGCAATCGGTTTCAAAAATTGTAGGTAAAAGCATCACCAACTATGCAATAGATTTATGCGATTTCGATGCCGTGAAAAAAGTATTTGATGAAAATAATTTTACCGGAGTTATTCATTTTGCTGCTTTTAAAAGTGTGCCCGAGTCGGTTGAAAAACCTTTAGCCTATTACCACAACAACCTTACTTCGCTCACCAATCTTTTGCGCCTTACCGAAGCGTATGGAGTTAAGCATTTTGTGTTTTCTTCGTCTTGTTCGGTTTATGGCAATGCTACCGACTTGCCCGTTACCGAAGCCACCGCTTTTCAACAAGCCGAAAGCCCTTATGCACACACCAAACAAATTGGTGAAGAAATCATTAAAGCCCAAGCTAAAGTTTCGGCAAATAAGTATATTCTGCTGCGTTATTTTAATCCCGTGGGTGCGCACGAAAGTGGCTTGATAGGCGAAAACCCAACCGTAGTAGTAACTGCTGTGGTGCCGCGCATCACAGGTTTTGCCATAGGTAAATTTTCTTCTTTTAGTGTGTTTGGAACCGACTACCCAACACGCGATGGCACTTGTGTGCGCGACTACATTCATGTAATGGATATTGCCAATGCGCATACCAAAGCATTACAATTTTCAATTGCCGAAAAAAGCAAAAGCAACTGCGAAGTATTCAACCTTGGTACCGGCAATGGCGTAACGGTCTTAGAAGCAATAGAATCTTTTGAAAGAGTATCGGCCACAAAACTGAACTACACCAAAGCACCACGCAGAGAAGGTGATGTAGTTGCTATTTATGCCAACAACGATAAGGCAAAACAACTTTTAGGCTGGAATCCATCGCGCAGTTTAGATGATATGATGCACACGGCATGGGTTTGGGAGCAACGCAATAGATAGTTACAGCGTTTTACTTGTATTGATTGTCGCTCCTTTTGTAGTTACCCTTTTCAACCATTTTGGCAATACTATAACCCCAAGTATGATGTAGATATAGTAATTGTATAACCGCCAAACAGTTGCAACAGTTGCCGACAAGCCTGCCGGAATAAACTCGCAGTTCATGGCAATAAAACTCAACTCGGCCAAGCCGCTTGCACCCGGTGTTGATGGCAGCAAAAGGAACGACCACAATACATATTGCCGTGCAAAAATATCGCCCATGTTTAATGTTGTATCTGCAAAGGCAAATATCAAAGCGTTTGCTAATGCATACCTGCTTACCCAACTTATTAAAGTAAGGGCGATAATTTTTATCCAAAACGAAAATGGCTGTTTGGCAAATGTGGCAGAAGTAACTACCAAGTCGTTACCCAAATTTTGCAAACTGTTTTGAAAGCGCGACAGCAAGCGCCACGATGCCAATTTATAAAAGAACCGCTTTGCCAACTTTGGGCTAATGAACAAGCCCAAAAGCAGAAAAACTGTTGCGCCAATTTGCACACCGTAAACTATCCATGCACCTTTCGAAATAGCGCGTAAACCCAACAAAATCTGATGCCCTTCCAAATCGGCACACTGCGCACCAACGGCAAACATGCTTGTGCCAAAATATGCCACAAGCCCAGTAAACACCAACACAAAAGCTAAGTTGTCTAAAATAGTTGTAAGCATGATGGTAGCAATTGTTTGCCCATAGCTGATGCCTTCTTT
Source organism: uncultured Chitinophagaceae bacterium (assembly GCA_964650845.1). Taxonomy (GTDB): domain Bacteria; phylum Bacteroidota; class Bacteroidia; order Chitinophagales; family LD1; genus UBA7692. The sequence continues at coordinate 38,569 of CAZYXR010000004.1, read as the reverse complement.
GCGCAAAATAAACAATGCCAATGCAATACCACCAACAGCACCTGGCGTGATAGCACTGCCAAACTCCCACAGTAAAATTACTTGCAAACTTACCCACCAACTCAAAGTATTGCCGGTAATTGTTTTGATGCGAAACATATAAGTGATGTCGCGTAGCAAAACAGTAATCAAGGCAAAAAACAAACCTGTTACTAACTGCCCCGAAAGCTCAATTTTATGAAGTGCCTCGGTGCTGAAATTGGAATAAATAAGATAGAATGAAACTCCCGCGCTCAACAATACTGGTAACCATATTCGATTCCATTTTATTGGCGGAGCAATAACTTCATCTTGCAACATTGCTACAAGAAAAAACCAAATTGCTCAATAATGAAAATGCAGCAAGAATATTTGTGAAAAGAACAGCAGATATGCTTGATGTTTTTCGCTTTTATTTACAGCACAAAACACAACCAAAATAAATATGAACGAAGTGCTATTAAGCTGGGTAGAAGTGCCTGCCGAATCAGATTTTTCTATTTACAATCTACCTTATGGAATTTTTAAACTGCCCAATAAAAGCCCACGCGCAGGTGTTGCCATTGGCGAACATATCATTGACTTGAATGTGTTGGCGGCAGCCGGAAAATTCAGCGGCATAGTGAAAGATATAGATGTGTTTTCAAAAGCTACATTGAACGATTTTATTGCATTGGGTAAACCAACTACCAACAAGGTACGCGCCCGATTGCAAGAATTGCTTGCAAATGACAATGCAGAACTGCGCGATGATTATACATTAAAAAACGAAGCATTGGTTTTGCAAAGCGAGGCCGAAATGTTGTTGCCCATTCATGTGCCAAACTATACCGATTTTTATTCAAGTATTGAACACGCCACTAATGTAGGCAAGCTGTTTCGACCCGATAACCCGTTGCTGCCAAACTGGAAACATCTTCCGGTGGGTTACCACGGTCGCGCATCCTCAATTGTTGTTAGCGGCACACCTATTCGCAGGCCAAAGGGGCAAACAAAAACCGATGACGCTGCCGCACCTTCTTTTGGTGCAAGCAAGGCTTTAGATATTGAACTGGAAATGGCATTTGTTGTAGGCAAGGAAACAGCTTTGGGCGAATCGGTAACAACTGCTTCTGCCGAAGATTATATTTTCGGTTTACTTGTTTTTAACGATTGGAGTGCGCGCGATATTCAAAAGTGGGAATACGTGCCACTGGGGCCTTTTTTAGGCAAAAATTTTGGCTCTACAACTTCGTGTTGGATAGTGCCGATTGAAGCATTGAATGATTGTAGAGTACCTACGCCTACTCAAGATCCCGAAGTGTTATCCTATCTTCAACAAAGCGGAAACAACAATTTCGATATTCAACTTGAAGTGGAACTTACTACAGCAAGTGGGGCTTCGGCAATTGTTTCGCGCAGCAACATGAAATATTTGTATTGGAGTATGCGCCAACAATTGGCGCATCACACAGTAAATGGCTGCAACATTAAAGTGGGCGATTTGTATGCCAGCGGCACCATTAGCGGGCCAACGCCCGATTCGTTAGGCTCGTTTTTAGAAATTACCGAAGGTGGCAAAAAACCAATTACACTTTCGGATGGTTCGGTGCGCAAATATTTGGAAGATGGCGACACTGTTACTTTACGCGCCTTTGCACAATCGGGCAATAAGCGCATCGGCTTTGGCGAATGCAAAGGCACAATACTTTCGGCACATGCTTGAAAAAAATGAAGTAAGCACACAACCGACTAATAGAAAACAATAAAAAGAATGACATTAAGCTGGAACGAAATAAAAGACAGAGCATTAAAATTCTCGAAAGAATGGGCCGGTACTGCAAACGAAGATGCAGATGCAAAGCCATTCTTAGTTGAGTTTTTTAATGTGTTTGGCATTAGCAGCAAACGTGTTTCAACTTTTGAATACAGAGTAAAAAAATTGGACGACAAAGACGGCTACATTGACCTGCTTTGGAAAGGAACAGTTTTAATAGAAATGAAAAGCCGGGGCAAAAACCTTGACAAAGCTTATGAACAAGCCATTGAATATACGCACGGTCTTAAAGAACACGAACTTCCAAAATACATCCTCGTTTCAAACTTTGAGAACTTCAGGCTTTACGACCTTAGCGATGGCACAACAGTAGAATTTCAACTCAACGACCTTGTAAAAAACGTTCAGCACTTTGGCTACTTATTGGGTTATCAAAAAAAGCAATACAAAGAGCAAGACCCAGCCAATATAAAAGCGACCGAACTAATGGGCAAGCTGCACGACCGATTGGAAGAAATCGGTTATACAGGGCATCCGTTAGAAGTTTATTTGGTGCGTGTTTTGTTTTTGCTTTTTGCCGAAGACACCACCATTTTCAACAAGCAACAATTTCAAGAATACATTGAACAACGCACCAGCGAAGACGGAAGCGACCTTGCCGCCAAACTGCAAGAATTGTTTCAAGTGCTAAACACGCCAAAAGAAAATCGCTATAAAAATCTTGACGAACAACTTGCCGACTTTCCGTATGTGAATGGAAAATTGTTTGAAGAAAACTTACCTACGGCAAGTTTCGACAGCAAAATGCGACAAGCATTGCTGAATTGCTGCTACATGGACTGGAGTAAAATTTCGCCCGCCATTTTTGGCTCCATGTTTCAAAGCGTAATGAACCCAAAAGAACGCAGAAACTTAGGTGCGCACTACACCAGCGAATCCAACATTTTAAAGCTCATTAAACCGCTTTTTTTAGATGACCTTTGGAAAGAATTTGAAGGTGTAAAAAACAACAAAAACAAACTCTCGGAATTTCATAAAAAACTAAGCGCACTCAAGTTCCTTGACCCTGCGTGTGGTTGCGGAAACTTCTTGGTGATTACTTACCGAGAATTACGTTTGTTAGAAATTGAAATTTTGCGAACATTGAATAAAAGCGGGCAAGGTTTTTTAGATGTGCGCGAAATTATTTGGCTGGATGTAGATATGATGTGCGGCATTGAATACGAAGAATTTCCGGCACAAATTGCACAAGTTGCCATGTGGCTTATTGACCATCAAATGAACATGCAAATCAGCAATGAGTTTGGGCAATATTTTGTGCGTTTACCTTTAAAAAAAGCTGCAAAAATTGTTCATGGCGATGCTTTGGAAATAGAATGGCAAAGTTTATTAAACCCTGTAAACACCATTAATGTAGTTGCAAAACATGCTAACATTTATTTGGTAGAAGAACCTGTGGCAGAGTATAAAACGGTTAATGTGCAAACAGAAACAGTTGAAATTCACAGAGGAAAAAAGCCCGAAACAGCTTATGAAAAAAAGTTCGATTACATCATTGGTAATCCGCCTTTTATTGGACATCAATGGAGAAATGAAGCCCAAAAGAAGGGAATGGAAAGAGTTTTTGGCGATGCAAAACGAGCAGGTCGTTTAGATTATGTTACGGCTTGGTATTTGAAAGCAGCACAATACATTCAAGGAACAAAAATTAAAGTCGCTTTTGTTTCTACCAATTCAATCGTACAAGGCGAACAAGCAGCTATTTTGTGGGAACAGCTTTTTGTACAATATAATATCAAAATTCACTTTGCTCACCGCACTTTTAAATGGAATAACGAAGCCAAAGGAAATGCAGGTGTTCACGTTGTAATTGTTGGCTTTGCTAATTTTGATACAACTGAAAAACGCATTTTTGATTATGATGATATCAAAGGCGAAGCACACGCAATAAAGGCAAAAAACATCAATGCCTATTTGTTTGACGGAAAGGAAATTTTTATTGAATCAAGGTCAAAACCAATTCATCAATTCCCCGAAATGTTTAAAGGAAGTCAGCCAACAGACGGAACAAGATTGATTTTAACGCTTGATGAAAAAGAATATTTTGAAAAGAACGAACCCTTGTCAAAAAAATGGATTTTACCATTCATTGGAGGCGAAGAGTTATTGAACAATTCTATTCGTTATGTTTTGTGGCTAAAAAATTGTCTCCCAGATGAACTTAAAAAAATGCCATTGGTTTTAAAAAGATTGGAAGAAGTCAAAGAAGCAAGATTAAAAAGTTCAACACCAAGTGTTAGAGAATTTGCAAAATATCCAATGCTTTTCACACAAGACAGACAACCCTCTACGAATTATTTGGCTATGGCTCGGGTTTCATCGGGAAACAGAAATTACATTCCAATTTCATTTTTAGAACCAAACATTATTGCTCACGAAAAGCTTATAATTATTCCAAACGCAACAGTTTATTTGTTTGGTATCTTAATGAGTCATATGCATATGTCTTGGGTAAAATACATTTGTGGAAGATTAAAAAGTGATTATAGTTATTCACCTGCGGTTTACAACAATTATCCATTTCCCGAACAACCAACAGACAAGCAAGTAAAAGCCATAGAAGAAAAAGCACTAAAGGTACTGGATGTCAGAGCAACATTCCCTAACAGTTCACTTGCTGATCTTTACGACCCGCTCACCATGCCACCTGCATTGGTAAAAGCACACAACGAGTTGGATAAAGCCGTGGACTTTGCTTACAGACCACAAGCATTTACAACCGAAGCCAACAGAATGGAGTTTTTATTTGAACTGTATGAAAAATATACAGCAAACTTGTTCACAAAAGAGAAACCGAAAAAGACCCAAAAAGCAACCGCTTAACGAGAACTGAAAGCCTACACAACACACGAATCGCTACTCTGGCTCAAAGCCCAACACAACACGGAACTCGCCATACTTGGCAAAAATGTTTTTGCCGGCTTTTGGTGCGCGATCCCAACCTAAACCATAGTCGAAACCAAGCAAACCAAACATCGGAAGAAATACACGCACACCAGCACCAACCGATTTTTTAAGATCGTAAGGGCGATAGTCGCTGATGTTGCTCCAATAATTTCCACCATCCATAAACAACAAAGCATAAATGGTAGCCGATGGGTTAAGCGATACCGGATAACGCACCTCGAAAGAAAACTTGTTGTAAATAGGCGAACCACCATTGGGCGTAAGTACCGGGTAACCACGCAAACTCACAATGTCGCGACCAAGAATTTGCGCATTAGAAATTCCATCGCCACCCAACTCGAAACGCTCGAAAGGAGAATGACCAATTTTTGGATTATACATACCCAAAAATCCCATTTTGGCACTGGTTTTTATCACCAGGTTCTTCCACACATTTACATACCAATCAACCTTAAACTTCCATTTGTGATACTCTACCCAACGGTAGCGATCGGCTTTGGGCAGGTCGGGATTGGTATAGTCCAAATTTTTGCGCCCGGCAAACATGTACGAATATGGCAAGGTGGTACTTACAGTAAAATCAAAATTGGCGCCACGCGTTGGATACAAAGGTGCATCAATAGAGTTGCGCGAAATATTAAATGAAAAATGCAAGTTGTTGGCATTTCCATTATCAAAAATAAAGAACGAATTGGTGTAATTACTCAACTCGTAGCGCTGATAGGTGAGAGCGGCTTCCACAGTAAAAAAGTCATCGGGTTTTTTTAATCGCGTGCCCAATGCCACGGTTGCCGAGGTGGCTAAGTATTTTCCAAGCACTTTGTTATCAAGCCCCAAATTGTTCAGCCTTGTGCGGTTAAAACTTACAGTAAAAGCATTGGGTTTTTTGCCACCCAGCCACGGCTCGGTAAAAGAGAAAGTGTAGAACTGCGCCTGCAAACCCGAGCTTTGCACACGAATGCTTAACCTTTGCCCATCGCCCGATGGCAAAGGATTCCATGCCTTTTTGTTGATGATATTTCGGATAGAAAAGTTGGTAAAAGTTAAGCCCAGTGTACCAACCAAGCCCTGCCCTTGGCCGCCCCAGCCTGCCGATAACTCCAATTGATCGGATGGTTTTTCGGTAACACGATATTCTATATCTACAGTTCCTTTTTCGGGGTTGGGTATTGGCACCATATCCAACTGTTGTGGGTCGAAATAGCCGAGGTTAATAATTTGCCTTTGCGAACGCAACAAATCGGAGCGGCTGAACTTATTGCCCGGCAAGGTGTAAAGCTCTCTGCGAATTACTTTTTCGTTGGTTTTGTTGTTGCCTATTATGCGCACATCTTTGATAATGGCCTGTGGCCCTTCGCTTATGCGCAATTCCACATCTATCGAGTCGCCATCAATATTTACTTCAAGTGGTGTTACGCTAAAAAACAAGTAGCCGTCATCCATGTATAGCGAACTTAAATCGCCCCCGGTTTGGCTCATAAACAATTTTTCGTCTAAGGCTTTTTGATTGTAGATATCACCGCGTTTTATGTTGATGATTCTATAAATCAACGAATCGGAATATTTGGTGTTGCCATTCAAAAAAATGTTTCGGAAATAGTACCTGCGGCCTTCATCTACGGCAATGTAAATGTTCAAATTGCGCGAGTCGGTAGAGTAAACCGAATCGTAAACAATAGAAGCATCGCGAAAACCCTGGGTGTTGTAGTAATCGACTATTTTGCGCTTATCGTCTTCGTATTCTCTGCGCTTAAATTTTGAGCTTTTAAAGAAGTTCAAATTCGCAAAGCGATCTACATAATCGTAAATACGCGTAGGCGAAATTTCTAACAAACGATACCAATGCTTGCGCAATGTGGTATCTCTAATATTTTTCTTAAAACTAAGGATTTCATCCAAATCGAATTTTACTTTCTCTTTGGTGTCTTTCATGGTGTTGCGCAGCTTGTTTTCTGTAACCTGCTCCACACCCGAAAAATTGATGTAGTTGATTTTTACACGCTGTCCTTTATCTACCCACAAATCTACTTTCACACTATTGGGTATCAACGAATCTTTTCTTTCGCGCACTTCTACAATGGTGTTCAGGTAGCCTTTATCAATGTAATACGATTTTACGGCTGTAATGGCTTGGCTTTTTACACTTTCGGTAAGTATGCTACCGGCACGCAAATCAATTTTCTTTTTAAGCTCTTCTAAATCGCCCGACTTTACACCCTTTACAGAATAGCGCGAAATGCGCGGGCGTTCCTCCAACTTTATTATCAGAAAAATAAAATCGCCATCAATTCTTTCTACTTCTACCGATACAAAAGCAAAGAGTCTTTGCTTCCATAAATTTTTTATTGCTTTTGAAATTCCTTCGCCAGGCACTTTTAGTTTATCGCCCACGCGCAAACCCGAAAGTGTGGTAAGAATTTTATCGTCTAAAAATTTTGTTCCCTCTACTTTAATATTGGCTATTTCATATTCTTTTGAAGTGGAGTAGTCCATAACCGTTTGCGCTATGAGACATGAGCTATGGGCTATGAGCAAAAGCAATATAAGTGCGAATCGGTTCAATAGTAAGCCTGTCGTCCTTCTTTCCCAATCCATTGTCCCATTGTCTCGCAACTCACAACTTGTAACTCGCAACTTCTCTAAAAAATTCTGCATCAAATTGCTCAAAGGAATTACGCTTTTGGTTGTTGAATTTGTTCGCCTGTTTTGCCGAATCTGCGTTCGCGCTGCTGAAAATCGAGGATGGCTTTGTACAATTCTTCTTTAGAAAAATCGGGCCAATACAAATCGGTAAAATACAATTCGGAATAGGCTAATTGCCACAGCAAAAAGTTGCTTATGCGCATTTCTCCGCTTGTTCTAATCAGCAATTCCGGGTCGGGAATATTTGATGTGTAAAGATTGCGACTAACTAAATTTTCATTCACATCATCTACACTAATCTTGCCGGCTTTTACATCGGCCGCTATGTTGCGC
>CAZYXR010000004.1:11394-30792 GCA_964650845.1 uncultured Chitinophagaceae bacterium | reverse complement strand
TAATTTCGTTTCTTCCGCTATAACTTAAAGCAAGTATTAAATCCATTCGCTTGTTAGTCGCTGTTTTTTCTATGGCATCGTTTAGTTCTTTTGCTGTTGCTTGTGGCAACGAAGCCAAGTCGCCAATTGCGCGGAGGCGAATATCATTTTTCATTAGCGTTTTCAGTTCCAGCCTCACAGTTTTTAACAGCAGTTGCATTAGTGCGCCCACTTCTTCTTGCGGGCGATTCCAGTTTTCGGTGCTAAAGGCATACAAAGTCAAGTGCTTTACACCCAATTCGGCACAGGCCTCCGAAATTTCGCGTACAGATTTTACACCATTGCTATGACCAAACACACGCAACTTTCCCTGCTGCTTTGCCCAGCGCCCATTGCCATCCATTATTACGGCTATGTGTTGCGGAAGTTTTGCTAAGTCAATATTTTTTTTTAGTTCGCTCATGCCTCTTGGGTAGTTCTAAAGTTCGTTAGTAAGCGAAGTGAAAATCGTGCCGATTACAGCCAACATACACTCCAAATTCTTTACCATACTTACTTTTTTCATCTATTATTTTTTACAAAAGGAACGCGAAGATAACAATTTACCTTGTGCTAAAAGGTTTTGGGCACTGAATGCGCATGATGGTGTAGCTAACCGTAATACCTACAAATAAATAAGCATCTTTTTTAGGCGACTCGCCTCGCTGGTAGTTAGGCTTGCCTATGCGCTCGCCACCGTTTTCGCCACTTCGGTCGGATAGCTGCGCTGCAAAACCTGTCGAGCCGCCCGGCAATGAGGCGTAGCTTGGATAGTTGCCGCTTACATCATCTAAGTAATCGGTAAAAGTTTGTCGCCAGCCACCTTCAATGCCCAAGTTCCATTTGCTTAACGAAAATTTAAAACCCCATATAAATGGGATAGCAAAATTGTAAAGCGTGTATTTTTTTACACCCGAGTAATTAGGGTCGTTTTGCCCTTCGGTACCAAGCGGCTGCAAGGCGTACCACTTGCCGTTGTACTTAGCCTCGGGGTTGAAAAAAAACAAGGTGAAACCTGTGGCAAGATAAGGTGTAAACCACTTTTTCTTTTGGCTTTTATCGTACTCCAAAAAGTTGAATTCAATCAAATTGGTAACTTCAATCACATTTGTTCTAAAAGAAAGGTTGCGCTGCTTATAGTGCTCTTCTTTGTTTACATCATCGCGAAACTCAAGCATACCAAAATTTATATTTGCCCGGTAGGCTCCGCGCTTTTTAATGTTGTAGCGATAAAAAACTCCTGCTGCCGGGCGAGGCATAGAAAAACTAAACTGAGGATTGAGGTCGCCAAAATAATGCGTAAAGCCGCCAATTGCTCCAAACTCGTGAAACTGGGCTTGGGCTGCCTGCAACAAAAACAGCGAAACAATAATCAGAAATGCCTTTTGCATGAATGCGCGAAAGTAACCGTTTGTATTGTAATAGGAAGCATAGATTGCGAAACACTAAACGCAACGAAACATTCAATATTGTTTGCTTTTGCATTTACAAAAGCACTATCTGCAACAAGCACTTCGCGCTCAAGCGTAAAATTAATTGCCCAAAGAGAAGCGCAATTTTAAACCACCCCGTGTATTGGTAGTAGGGAAACCACTCGAAATCTTTGGTATGGTGCGTGTTTGTTCAAAGAACAAACCAACATTCAAGCGGTTGCTTACTACGTAATCAATAGTTGGGTTGATGAAAATAGTGCGGCTGCCATTGGTGATTTGCGGCAATGCTTCATCAATTCTATGGTTAATGGTAATATTATCGCGGTAGCTGAAATCGAAGCGGAAGTTCAAATCGTTATCTAAGCGCACACGCTTGCCTTTAATCTTTATCGGCAGCTTCAAACCTCTGATTTTGTAACCGGCACCAATTGTAAACTGCTCGTTGTTTTGCTCTACCAATTGGTAGTCGAAAAAGTTCATGGTAATGTTGCGCGACTTTTTGTAATCGAACCTTACTTGAATATTGTTTTTGAAAGTAATATCTACACCTATCAATGGCGAAAAAGATTCGGTCATAGAAATGTTTGGAATAGAATAGAATGGGAAAAAGTTGCCATTCAACGTGTCTATTCGGCTGCCGCCAAAAAGGTCGCTACCACCACGATAATCTAAATTAGATTGGAAACTGCTAACAGTAAGTGTGCTGCTGTAACCATGTGTAAAACTGATATTTTGCACTACTTTTTGAATCCATTTGAATTTGTTCAACCCGTTGTAGCTGATGTTCCAATTGGGTAATGGAATAGCTTTGTATGGATTCAAGTTTACCTTGTTGGCATCGCCACCAAAATATGCTGCAAGAAAAGATGGTATCAATACTTCTTGTGCTTTGGGTCCATAACCAAAAGCATAATTGGCGTTGGTTTTTTCGGTGCCCAGCGAGTCGCGCACTTTGTAATCGCCAGCCGAATTCGGATTGACTTCCTGCAACCTGCGCGAAATAATTGGACGGTTGTTCTCGAAGTTTTTATACACTTCGCCCAAGCCTTGCTTATCAATTTTTTTGAACATGGTTTTTACCGGCAAATACGAAATGCTGTAACTGCCAATGTCCACAGGGTTTAAATGTTGCACTTCGCCAAACACATTTTCGGTGGCTTTAAAATATTGCGAATGTGTAACAGTTTTATCGCGGAATAGTTTCAAATCAATTTTGAAGTCGGTAAAAGGCTCTATCGATACCGTTGCATCTATTCTTTCGCTACGAGTTTGCACAAATTTTTGATTCAGCAAGGTATCGCGTGTAATCCATCCTTTCGATGCAGCACGATCTAACCATGCATCGCGCGCTTCGGGGTCGTACTGGTCGAATCCACTAAAAAGTTTTATGCCCGGCTGATTGCCAAATACAAAATCATAACCCGGTGCCATCATTTTATGGTCGTTGCCAAGCAAACGGCTGTAGCCTGTAAAGCCCGGCAGCGTAGTGTTGTTATTTTGTCTTACCTCAAGGCTTGCGCGCTTAATCATCAGCAGCGGCCGCAATGCCAACGAAATAAATGGATCTGAAGGAAGTTGCTTGTTTTTTAAGTCTGTCTTCTTCTGTTTCAGGCTCTGTTTGGTTGCTTTCAATTCACTTTTTAATCGCGTAAGTTCTTTCCGTTTACGCGCTGTATCCATTGCCATATCTGCCTTTGCCTCTTTAATATCGAGTTTCAATTTGGCCTTGCGCTCTTTTAGTTTTGTAATATCTTCTTTAATTTTTTCTCGCGCTTTAAGAGCTGCTTCTTTCTTGGTTTTTATTGCTTTTGCATCGCCCAAATTCGGGTTTGGTGTGTTATACACTTTTAAGAACTGCGATTTGTTATAAAGTTTTCTGAAATCTAAATCAACCTTTCCTCTGTTGTTTTGTGTATTGTTGATGGTGTTTCCCATTGGGTTTAGCACCCACTTATCGTTGATGTCTTTTACCTGTGGTAGTGCCGTCCAATTGTATGATGAATTGTAGCCAACGTTGGCATTAATAAAATCGAGTGCCGGAATTTTATTGATTGGTAAATTGTAGCTAACCGCAAGTGTTTGGCTAAAGTTTGTATTGCGCCCTCCTTTCCAAAAATTGCTCCACATGGTGTCGCGCTTCTCTTTTGTATCGAGCAGCCCGTCTGGCTCGTCAATACGCGAAGCGTTGTTAGCACTATATTGAATGCTTAGCGATTTGAATGGATTATAGTTCAAAGTGTAAGAACGATTCCAACGGAACATTTTGAAGTAGGTAGATGGAATTACAAAGTCTGTTTCGCCCAGCGAACGAAGTTTTATTTCACCAAAATCTCTGTTCCAATCGTTAGTAACTGCCATTGCCGATGGAATAAAATTGATGTTGATGTCGCGGATAATATCCAACCATTTCGACTTCGATTTTATGAGCTTCTTGAAAGGATAAAGTTCTTTTGCCTGCGGTGCAAAATTCCATCCTATTTGCCCCATATAATTCTTTCGCGAATTTTTTTCTATGTAAGGGTCTGTGGTGTTTTGCTCGGTAAAGGCATAAGTGAAATTCCAGTTGCCGGGATCGTAAATTCGTGGCTTTTTCTGCTTGGTAACCGGCACTATGCGCACATTGCTAAAGTTCCAACCCTTGCGCGTAGTAATGGTTTGAATTTGACTTCGGTATCTTCTAAGCGAGTCTTGCCCAAAAGTTTCGCCAATTACTTTTAGATACTCTTTTGTTGGAATATCCAATTGATATGGATCAAACTCTGGTGTGCTGAAGGTTTGTGCAATGCCGCCATAAAAAGGCAATTGAAAACCTGCTTTAGCAGGAATAAATCTGCCTAATTGCAATGTAGAGTTTACATCATACTGCCAAAAATCGTCTTTAAATCGCTGGTCTATTTTTTGCTCTATTTGTCCAAAGCCGCGCGTGTGCATGGCTGCACTTACATTCACATTTCCTAAATCGGCCAATTTTATTTGCACACTGCCTATTGCTGCGGCACCGCCAAACTCGTCAAATTGGGCTACGCGCATTTCGTTAAACCACACTTCTACCGATTTTGAAAGTCCATCATCGCCATCGCCAAGAGGGTTGCTTTTATCGCTGCGTGCAGGATTTTTTATACCCAGCATGGCAGTTTTTATGGCACCTATATCGGGGTTTCCTACTATGGTTAAAATATGCCCATCGGCATTGGTAGTAGAGTAAGGCACATCGCGCGGCAAACCGGGCACAAGGTTGCGCGCAATTTTTAAATCAACAAAAGCCTTCAAGTCCATATTCATGGCGTTTTCGGCCGGCCAAACTATTTCGCGGTCGGTGTCGCTATCTGGGTTGTATTTTCCATCGGGCGTAATTTTTAATGGAATTTCGTATTGATAGTAATTGTCTTTAAAGTCGGACCCTAAGCGAATAAATGCGGTAACCTCTTTATCGCGCACGGGACCCGTTTCGGCATCGGGAACACTGTTTGCGTGAATGAACAATTTCAATCTTTTATACCTGCGCAAATCAATAGTCATGTTTTTAAACACAGCGCGCACGTCTCCATCTTTTAATCCACGCACTGTGGTAGAAAGCGAAGATTCATTTAATGGTATAAATTGATTGGTTTGTGCACCTATGCCTTGTTCGCGCTGAAGGTTTGGCGGCATTACATAATTAACCGGTTCTTTACCGCTGTTTTCTTCTACTCCCACAGCCGAAACCAAAAAGCGCGTATCGCCACCATCATCGGATGGTATGTTATCTATTGGCGAACTCAAAGAGGGCAAATATGTACGCCATTGGTTGCGCACCAACTCTAAAGAGCCAAAACGCATAGTGGTGCTATCTTGAAAATCGGTAAGCGCAATACGCATAAATTGTATGCTCTTAAAATCGGGAATAGAACCTACGCGAGTTTTGTATGCACTTATCGGGATACGGAATTGATACCATGTCCACTCGGGTTCTTGCACACCATTGATAACTTTTGCCGGATACTTTAATCGCGAAATAACATAAGGGTTCAATTCGTCTTCCAATGCATTTGGGTTGATGTCTAACTCATATTGAAAATATTCTTCGTTTTCATTTAGCGAGTTATCTCTATTCAAATCTTCTACATCGGGCAAGTTGCTTCCGGCCGATGTTTGGCTTGAGTTGGTTTGCACCGGAGAGTTGTTTTGCGGATTGTTGAAATCTTTGTAGCGCGGCAAAATATTTTGTTCGTTATCGTAACTGCCATCTAAGAAAAACTTGAAGTTATCGCTTGCCGGGTCCGACTGTAATACTTGTAAAGCAGCGGCATCTACAACTCCGCTTACATTTTGCAAAAAGCCACTGTGAGCCAATCTTTCATCATCATCATTTCTGCCATCTAAACCTACGTCTTGACATTGGCGCACATTGGGGTCGTTATCAAAAGCATTTACCAATGGCGGAAGGCGCGGTACTGTTCCCCATTGGGTTTCATCCATCAGGGTTTTATCGCAGGCCAAACCGTTTTCAAACTGCATACGCGAATCGCGCAAAATATCTTCTGAAATATTACCCAGATGAAAATACAACTTGCCTCCTGTGCTAGACTTGTTGTAAACAAATGGATCCATCATCCAAAACTCGATAAACTCAACGTTGTTTGCTTCCAAATCGTTATTGTCAATAGCGCGCATTACGCCTGCCCAGCGTGTTTGCGGCTCTTTTAATGAACCATTTGCATTTATACCGTAAGAGATAACTTTTCCATTGCGCACAGTAGGGCTTGCACTCCATTCAAAATTATAGGGACCACGCTGGCGCGGGTAATATGATAGGTCGAAAGTGTATAGGTTTTGGTCTATGGTTTGCCCCGGGCGGTTAGGAAAAATTTCCTGTTGCGGAATCAAACGCACCATGTGGTTCGATATACATTCTTTGCAGTTGTGTACTGTTTTTGTAGTAGTATTTTGGGTGTTAAAGAATGAATTATCAATTCTATACCAAGCCAATTTTGCGCGGTTAAAGCCATAAGTGGAATCGCTGATGTAATGCGCTTCTGGGAATTTTTCTTGTCCAAACTCATTCGGCATATTGCGTGGAGTGGAGGCCAGCTTCCAAGCTGAAGGCGGGTTGGCTAAGGGATAAGAAATGCTGGTTCCTTCAAAATCATCTACATAAACTTGGGCATCGCCATCGGCATTTTGAATTGCTTTTTGATGCCCGGGTTTTAAGTAAGCTACTTCGCCATAAGCATTGATGGTGCTCATTTCTTTTGTAGAGTAAATGGGCAATTTATCTAATGCTTTTGTAAGCCACGGCATATTCGATTGATAGCTAACATCGGCACCCATAATAGTGTTTGCAATTGGGTCTTCGCCAAGGTTTACTTTAAATGAAAACGGGCGTTCGCGCAGGTGCATCACCGTGGCTCCAATGTTCAGTTTCGGGTTTACGCGGTAGTCTAATCTTGTGCCAAACATGGTGCGTTGCTGCACACCAAACTGGTTGTTGTTTTCAAAATCAATTTGAATTTTTTGCCCTGAATTTAAAATGCTTGGATTGATAATTCGCACAATACCCGAGGTGTATTCAACGGTGTAATCTGTTTCTTCAACCAAGCGCTGCCCGCCCGCACTTACAATAACCGAGCCTTTTGGCACATTGCCAAAGCCTATTCTTATCTCGCTGTTGTTTACGCCTTTGTATTGGCCGCGCATTACAAACCTGTTAAACTCGGGAAACTGCTGCGCCCGAAATTTTGTAGAGTCGTAAAGCTGCTGATAGGTAAACTGGTCTGCAATATCCGGATTGCCGGCATCAATAAAGTTTTGTTTAAGGTTGCTGCCAAAGGGTTCTTTTACAGGAAAAATCAACCTGCCATTTTGTGCCAATATGGTTGTGCCCGGTAGGAAGTCGAACAAACCATCGGGCTGCGGGTCGCCAAACATATTTACATTATCTAAGTTCAATACTTTTATAAGCGGAATGCCTTTAAGATTACCGCGTGGCATGTAGCGTTTTTCGCCACCACCGGGGTCGTTGTAATAAATATCCAACCTAAAATCTTCATTACTTACTTGATATGCTCCAAGCGAGTAAATATTTTTCATCATCAAATCCCAAACAGGCAATGTTGGGCGCACAGAATAGCCTTTCAACATTTTCAGATACAATGCTTTGCTGGTAGTGCTGCTATCGGGTGGAATTTGGTTGGCAAACTCCCCTACTTGAAATACCTCGCCATTGAATTCGTATTGGTAAGCAACTGCCAAAACCTCGTTTGGCTGAATCAAAGTATTCAATGAAATGTACCCCAATTGAGGGTTGTAAGTAAAGTCTTTGGGCTCTAATTTTCTTGCAAAAGTTTTATCGAAATCTTGCCCTTGTTGCAAGCCAAAATTTGGCCCCGTTAGTTGCCCTACCACTTTATCTACAAAACGCGTGTTGGGGTCGGCTACCAAGCGTTGATACAAATTGTTTGCTTCGTTGCGTGCGCGCCCATCGCCACCGGCAGTAGATTGCACATTAGGCGAGTAGGGTTGAATTTCGCCCAAATCTGCCAATGCCACCACATCGCGAATGCCTTGTGTAGTGCCTATTCGGTTGGTTACCCAAACTTCAATCCTTGTGATGTTTACATTAGATTTTATTACGGGCAAATCGGAGAGTGCGTAATCGTATTGGTTACGAAAATATTGACCTAAAAAGTAGTGGCGGTTATCTTCGTATTGGTCGCTCTTTACCTCAAAATTTTGGCGTTGCGCACCACTTTCTATCACCACGCTTTCGCGTTTAGATTTTTGTTGCGAAATTAAACTTGTCCAAGTTAATCTACCGAATTGCAAGGTAGTTTTAAAGCCGAAAAGGGTTTGGCTACCTTGTATCAACCGGGTGGGCAATGTCATACTTACGTTACCGGCTTCAATTTTTTTGATGATGTCGTCTTCATCTCCGGCATATTCCAGTTTTAACTGGTTTTCAAAATCAAAGCCGCTTTGTGTATTGTACTTTACACCCAACTGTATTTTGTCGCCAATTTTACCAATTACGTTTACGTTGATGTTTAAGTCAAAATCAAAACCTCCGGTGCGCCTGTTGCGGATGGGGATGTTTGGATTGGCAACGGTTTGGTAGTTTGCCCCAATCAGCATTTCTAAGTTTCCCTGCGGGCGAATTTCAATTTTGCTTCCGCCAAATATTTTATCGAAGAATTTGTTTTTAACCTGAATAGGCGGCAGCAATCCTTTGTCTTCTACTATGCCCAATGCGTTGCTGCGGCTTTTCCAATACGATTCGCGCTCTTGCTTTTCGGTATATTTCAGGTATTCATCGTAAGTAAGGTAAGTGGGTGGCCGATAATCTTGGTCGCCAATTTTTTCGGTTAAAATGTATTGGCCGCTTGCGGGGTCGTATTCTATTGTTTGCTTTACGTTGGCCGGGTCTTTAAGATAAAAAGGGTCTTTGGGTTTTCCGGTTACAAAATCTCCGGTGCGCTCTTTTACCGGATACTTATTTTTTTTGGTCGAATCGGCTGCCGGCTCTACTGTCAATAGTGGTGGTAGCGATGGGCGATATCTATAAGATGATTTACTGGCATAGCTGCTGGCAATAGCAGAAATACCTGCTGCCGCAATTGCAAGGCCAAGAATTTTGTATTTGTACTGATGTAGCAAAACCGGGTGGCGATTTTTAGATTTTAGATTTGAATCTATAGGTCGAAAAGCTGGTGCGGCTTTCTAAATTCATTTCATTTTCAAATTTCATTCTATTCGTTTTCAAATTATCTAATCTTCAAAAAAATTACATTGCTCTTAAAGCCTCTTTTACCAATTGTTCTACTGTCAATCCGGCTTGAGTGGCAGTTAATTTCATCAACACTTTTTCGGCTGCTGCACGCTGATAGCCAAGTGCAATGAGGGCATATAACGCTTCTTCGCGCGCTGTATTGTGTGGTGTGGTAATCATCGCGCCTGTTCCACCGGCACCTACTTTGCCTGCTTTGTCTTTCAATTCAAGAATTATTCGCTTTGCTGTTTTGGGGCCAATGCCTTTAATGCCTTGCAACAAAGATTCGTTTTCGAGCAAAATTGCATTGCGAATATCTTCGGGGCGATGACCCGAAAGCATTACACGGGCAGTAGATGCACCTACGCCACTAACCGATATAAGCATTTCGAAAAGTTCGCGCTCACTCTCTTCGGCAAAACCATACAGGTCGTAGCCACTTAGCGATTGTCCTTCATTTTTTACGATAAGTGTGGTGTGCAAAAAAGCAGTATCAGCATTTTGAATAGCCGAGTAAGTATTCAAACTGATATTTACCTTAAACCCTATACCTCCGTTCTCAAGTACCACATACGCAGCACTCTTGAATACCACTTTACCGCTCAGGTGTGTAATCATAATAATTCTAAAAAGCCGCCAAAATAGCGGTATTCTTTACCTTTTAGTGTAAAAGTGTAGCGATAGGCATCTATTTTATGCGCAATGTTACAAAGATGCAGTTGTTATTTGTATGGTTTTATGGTTGGGCGGCAGATTTTTTTGTTAATGCAGAAGGTGCTCCCACCTTAACTTTTAGCACAAAATGCGTCTTTCGCCTTCTTCAAAAAAAACTGTTTGAAACAATATATCTTCACGCCTTTCAAAAATATTCATGCAAAAACTTTTATTGCTCGCGCTTGCTATTGTTTTACACATCGGTAATCTTTTGGCGCAAAAAAACCCTCCGAAACAATTTTTAGTAAGCAGCACATTTGTGAAAACACATACTAAAGCAAGCATTAGCGCGCTTTGGAAAAAAAACCATATTCCTAAAATGGCTTTGCCGGTTCGCAATGGCGTGGATATTTACGAAATTATTTATAAAGCCCCGTGGATTGACAGCACCACATGGATAAACTGCTCGGGAATACTCTACGTGCCCAAAGGCAGCAAAAAAGAAATTCCCACTATGATGTTTGGGCATGGCACCGAAATTCGCAAAGGGCGCAGCATTAGCGACAACGATGCACAACAAGGCATTTGTCTTGGTTTTGCCACCGATGGCTATTTGGCTTTGTATCCAGATTACTATGGCATGGGCAAAGGCGATGGTCGCCATTTATATCAACACGCTTGGAGCGAGGGCATGGCATTTGTGTATATGCTGAAAGCCGTAGAAGAACTAAAAGCACAATTGAATATTAAAACCAACGGGCAGCTGTTTTTAACGGGCTACTCGCAAGGCGGCCATGCCTCGATGGCTGCGCACAAGTATTTGCAAGAAATAAACGATCCACACTTTCAGGTTACGGCTTCATCGCCCATGTCGGGCGCGTATGATATGACGGGCGAACAATCGAAATACATGTTTGAAGAATATCCCAAACCTTTTTACTTGCCCTATTTGCTTATCTCTTATCAAGAAGCATATAAGATTATTGAAACCGATAATGTTTACTCGGTATTTCGTGCGCCTTACGATACTTTACTGCCCGGATTTTTTGGCGATGAGCGGCTGAAAACTTATGATGACTTGGATAAAATTATGCCGAAAATTCCAAGCCATATTGTGCGACAAGATTTAGTGGATGAATATGTAAACAACCCTAATTTTTCATTCAAATTGCGCTTACAAGAAAACAACCTTACCGACTGGAAGCCTGAAGCGCCCATGCAACTTTGTTACTGCAAGGGCGACCGCGAAGTAAACTACAAAAACTCGGAAGTGGCATACAACAGGATGAAAGCCCTGGGAGCCAAAAATGTGGTGCTAAAAAACCACAGCGATGCCTTAGACCACAACACCTGCGCTGCTTTTGCGGTGCTTGCCACCAAGTTTTTTTTCGATAGGTTTAAAGAGAAAGGCGAAAATCCAAAATTGAAAGATGTGCCTGCCGTTTTACAAACTTTTGTAAACATCATAAAAAAGAAAGAAGAGAAAAAGTACTTATCCAGCGGTAAAGACGAGGCTTATCATTGAGTTGGCCGAAATGTTAGACGACAGCACAATCACGGACAAACAATCATCTAACAAAACTGATACCGATTTGCAAATGACATTAGAACAAAGTATTTAAACTTGTATTAAAATGGCAAAAACAAAGACGACATATACTGACCAGGACATAACCGATTTTGTAAATTCATTTGTTGACAACGAACAAAAGAAAGCCGACACTTATCAACTGATTGACTTGTTACAAAAATGGTCAGACTCCGAACCTAAAATGTGGGGTCCAAGTATTATCGGCTTTGGCGACTATCATTACAAATATGCAAGTGGACACGAAGGAGATGCACCAGTTCTTGCATTTTCACCACGCAAAGCAGCCTTGACACTTTATGTTTACTCAGACACAGAGAAAAGCAAAAAGCTACTGACTGACCTTGGGAAATTTAAAATGAGTATAGCCTGTATTTATGTTAAAAAACTTGCAGACATCAATACTGACATCCTCAGAGAAATTTGCATTGAATCAATAAAATACATTAGTGAACATCACGAATGTTCGTGCAGAATAAAAAACTAACAATGACAACAACGGACAGAAATACTGCTGGTAACACGGGTTTTGCGTCAGGCGGGCTGACATGCAAACTAGAAGTTTTGTGCTTCTAATAACCTTTAGTAATAAATTGAAGTTTTGTGCTCCGAAACCCACCACTTCGGCAATACCCAACCGATAGCTGTTTTATCAAGTAAATATGAATCAATCAAAGTTTTTTACCGAAAGCAGGCTGGGGCCGCTGTTATAGAAGCATACGGGCGGCTGCCTTTGAAGGGATGAGCGAGCATCATAATGTTACAGATGCACTTATCAATTATCATTCTTCCGTTGCTAAAGGTGGTGTAGGAATGACTACGGTGGCTTATGCCTCGGTGAGCAAAAGCGGCCTGTCGTTTCCACATCAGTTATGGATGCGACAAGAAATAGTTGGTGATTTGAAAAAGCTGACCAACTCGGTTCATCGCGAAGGTGCGGCTGTGTCGGTGCAGATTGGTCATTGTGGTAATATGGCAAATAGCTCAGTAACGGGTGTCAGGCCCATGGCGCCCAGCGGAGGAATAAACTGGTACGGACCCACTTTTCCGCGAGGCATGAAGCCGAGCGACATGGAAGAGGTGAAAAACGACTTTAAAAAAGCCGTGCGCATTGCTGCCCAAAGTGGCTTTGATGCGGTGGAAGTTCATGCAGGGCATGGTTATCTTATCAGTCAGTTTCTTTCGCCCTACACCAATAAGCGAAGCGATGAATATGGCGGCACCTTTGAAAACCGCAAGCGTTTTATGACCGAAATGCTGACAGCCGTTCGCGAAACAATGCCCTCAAACATGGCACTGATTGTAAAAATGAATTGCTGGGATGGATTTGAAAGCGGCATTACTAAAGAAGAAGGAGTGCTTACCGCAAAAACCATTGAGCAATGCGGGGCAGATGCTGTGGTGGTAAGCGGTGGATTTGTGAGCCGCGCACCCATGTATGTAATGCGCGGTAAGATGCCCGTAGATATAATGGCGTATTTTATTCGCAAAGGCTGGAAGAAGTTTTTCGTGAAACTGGCGGGTGAGCAGTTAATTCCTTCAGTTCCTTTTATCGAAGGGTATTTTATGGAAGAGGCAAAACTGATTCAGCAGGCAATAAAAATTCCGGTGGTGCTGGTGGGCGGTATGAACAGTATAGCAACGATTGAAAAAGCAATGGCGGAAGGTTTTCAGTGGATTGCCATTGCGCGTGCACTTATTGAAAACACGAACTTTGTAAACGATTTAAGAAATGAAGTGATGGAACAATCGGGCTGCACTATTTGTAATTACTGTGTGGCAAAAATGTATAGCGGTGAAATGACTTGCCACCTGCATGAAAAGAACTTGCCCGAAGATTTGAAACAAAAAATAGCCGCTTTAAATTATGCCTGAAACATTTGCACTCATTACCGGTGGTTCATCGGGCATAGGCCTCGAAATAGCAAGGTTATTAGCTGCGAGGGGCTATTCCTTACTGCTGGTAAGTAATCAAGACGAACAATTACAGCAGCTTAAAGAAGAATTTTTTGCCCTGTATAAAGTAAAGGTGGAAACATTATGCATTAACCTTGCGCGCAACGAAGCGGCTTACGAGGTTTTTAATTTCTGCCGGCAGAAGAATATCGAAATAGAAGTGCTGGTGAACAATGCGGGCTTTTTCTTTTTCGGGCAAATAACCGATGCTGACATTACAAAAGCACAGGCAAAAATTCATCTGCATGTAATGACTTCTTCCCTGCTCTGCACTTTGTTTGGCAGCGAAATGAAAAAACGAAAACGGGGTTTTATTCTCAACAATTCTTCCATTTCGGCTTACAAAGACTTTCCCGGAATAGGATATTACGGAGCCACTAAATCTTACATCAAAAGTTTTACTCGCAGCCTGCGAACAGAACTAAAATTTTATGGTGTGCATGTAACTTGCCTTTGCCCGGGAGCTACTGCCACTAACCTTTACGACCCAAATGTGATTGATGTTGAACTTGGAAAGAAACTCGGCATCATGATGAGCGCTGAAAAAGTAGCGAAACTTGCAGTGAAAGGTTTGTTTAATAACAGGGCTGTGGTTATTCCTGGTTTTATGACTAAGGTGATGTTGTTCTTTGCGCTTCTTACTCCTTATTGGCTTATTTATGAAATAAGGAAACGCACGAAGCTGCTCAAATAAAACACAACCCTACTTTTGTGTGTACATCAATAAACCAGCCGCCATCATCGCTTTGCCAAAACCGCTAAAAACAACAACAATCCATCATCTCTTCGGTTTCGATTTAGCCGAGGCGTGTTCGGTTTTTAGCGATTGCCGCAAAGCACTATTCATTACTTCGGTTTCGGCATGAGAAAGATAACGCCACTTGCCCACCGGCAGGTTGCCAAGTGTGATGTGCATGATGCGAACGCGCTTTAGGCTTGTTACTTCATAATTTAAAAATTCGCACATTCTTCGTATTTGCCTATTTAAACCTTCGGTAAGAATTATTTTGAAAGTTTTGGAGCCAAGTTGGCGCACCACACAGGGTTTTGTAACAGTGCCTAAAATCGGGATGCCCCTTGCCATTTGTTGTGTAAACTCGGGCGATAGCGGCTTGTTTACCGAAACAATATATTCTTTTTCGTGCTCATTGCCGGCACGTAAAATTTTGTTTACAATATCGCCATCGTTGGTAAGCAAAATCAAGCCCTCCGAATCTTTATCTAACCTACCAATCGGAAAAATTCTTTTGGGATGGTTGATAAAGTAAATGATGTTGCTTTTGTCGGCCGGGTCGGTAGTAGAAGTAACTCCTTTGGGTTTGTTGAAAACAAGGTATAAACTTTGCTTGCCTGTTTTCAGTTTTATTATTTCGCCATCTACCGCTACCTCATCGCCCGCTTGCACACGTTGTGTAAGCTCGGCTATATCATCGTTTATGGTTACACGCCCTTCTTCAATATACAATTCGGCTTGCCTGCGCGAACAAAAACCCGATGAGCTGATGTATTTGTTGAGTTGAATGCCGTCAACTTTTACAGTAGATTTTTGTTTGGAATTTGTAGAAGGCGGCAGGGCGGGCTTGGCTTTTACATGATGTTTTGCCTTTGGAGCAAACTTTGCTTTGGCGGCAGTATTTGCTTTTGGCGCACCGGTGCTGCGGATGTTTTTTTTACTCCTCATAGTTCTTCGGGTCATTCACGAAAATGGAAAAAATGGTAGTGCCGTATTGTCTTTTTTTCCAAAAATGAGGATGGTCTTCAAAACCATATTTGGGATTGTGCTCTAAAATAAACCAACCTTCGCCTTCTACCAGTTGATGCTCAAAAACCACATCGGGCAAGGTGGCAAGATTGGGCAGTGGATAAGGCGGACCCGCAAAAATCACATCAAATTTTTGGCGCGAAGTTTCGATGAACGAAAACACATCCATCTGCAAAATTTTATGCCCTTCGAACTTTAAATGCACAGAAGTTTTTTTGATGAAGTCCACGCATTTTTTGTGCAGCTCTACGCTGGTAAGGTCTTCGCAACCTCGCGAAGCAAACTCGTAACTTATGGCTCCGGTGCCGGCAAAAAGGTCGAGTACTTTTATGTTGTCGAAATTGAAATAGTTATTGATAACATTAAACAAGGCCTCTTTGGCAAAATCGGTAGTTGGGCGTGTGGGTTCAAAATGTGGCTGATTGAGCCTGTAACCTTTATGTTTTCCGCTGATGATGCGCATGGTTTATCCGCCTTTAAAATTAGCTAATGAATACACAGTAAAATGAATATGCGCAGGAACCTCGGCTAATGCTTTGGAATAATGCCTGCCGGTGTCGGGTTTTAAAAAAATAATATTGCTGAAATAGCGATAGCACACATCGTAAATTTTCGATTGCTGAGTGATTTTGCCGCAAAGCACCAATGGCACTTTTTCGCGGTCGGTTTTCAACTCATCGCATACTAACAGCAAATAGTAAAGAAAGTCTTCGGCAGTTTGATATTCGAAGCGATTAAAGAGTTGCAATTTGCCGGGCAATTCAATGGCTGCAATCGTTAAACTTTCGCTGGTTACCAACGTGTAAATACCTGCCGGAAGGTGCAATACTTGTTGCAGAAAAACGGAGTGTACATCTGTAATTTCAGCGTTGGGAAAATGCTGCATCAGGGTTTCGTGTAACAAGGTTGTTTGGCTTACCGAAAAAATATTTGCGCTTAGCTTTTTGATGTTTTGCGTGTTTCCTGTGTAGGTTTCAAAACCCTTTGGCATCAAATCGGGAAAAGCATCGGTAGCAATCGTAACGCTTGCAAAATTCCCTTTCAAAACATCCTGAGTTTGCAAAAGGTTTTCTAAAGCACTTGGCTTTTGCGCGTCTTGTAAATGTTTAGAAAAATTGAATTCTACCAGCAACAAAAATTGCTTGAAAGCAATAAGCTCAAACGCCACATGAATGTGGTGGCCTGTAATTTCAATATGCAAGGCAAGGTCGGCAGGGTCTGTGCCTTGCGGCAAAGCACCGGTTACTACTTTATGAAACGAAGGCATTACAGCTATCACTGCGCAAACCTAACAAATTTGTTCGCGAAACATTTTTATGGTAATACTAAAACCCAAACCTTAAATAGTTTATGGTTCTGCCTTTTGCAAGGTGTTGCTTTTCGTAAAAGGTTTGAATGTTTAAGTCTTCAAAATCCAAATCGGTAGCGTAGATATTTTCTTTGTAATACAAAATCTTACAGCCAAACTCTTCAACCGATTGTTTTGAAAAACGCGCAAGGTCAAGGTCATCGGTTTTTAAATGTATAAACCCCGATGGTTGTAGCAATTGCTTGTATTTTTCTAAAAAGGTTTTATAAGTAAGCCGGTGTTTTTCGTGGCTGTCTTTTGGAAACGGGTCGGGGAAGGTTATCCATATTTGGGTTACTTCGTTTGCTCCAAAAAAATGGAGTATGTTTTCGATTTTGAGCCTCGCAAAAGCAACATTGTTGATGCCGTCTTCTAAAGCGCGTTTTGCGCCATGGTGTATGCGCGGTCCTTTAATATCTACACCAACAAAATTTTGAGTGGGGTATTTTTTTGCCAATGCAATGGTGTAGTCGCCCTTGCCGCAAGCCAACTCTAACACCAATGCATTATTGTTTCCGAAAAACCCGTTGCACCATTTGCCTTTGTAGCTTACTTCTTCATTTTGGTTGTTTTGAAGAATTGGTTTTTTAAACTCGAAACATTGAAACACGTTAGGGAAAGTATTTACCTCTGCAATTTTTTTGCGTTTTGCTTTTCTGCCGCTCATGGGGCGCGAAAGTAATGGGTAAAAGCAAGCAAATACCAATATTTAGTCTGCAATAATTGCATTTACAATATTGCTTTGTTGCTGAGTTGGTCTTTAGCGTTATGTTGCTTGCCTTTCGTCATTTCTAATTACCAGCATCAGCCAATCGTTTTCTATGGGCAGGTAACCATGCTCGTAGCAGAAGTGGTAAATTTTCCCGGCTTTGGTGTGTAGCACGTTGGTGAAAAAATCGAAGTTGAAGCCCTTTTGTAGCAGTTTAGCTTTCGGCACTTTGGTTTTTCCATCTACATTTAGTTCTTCCAATATCCTGCGATTTTTACGTAGAATGTTGTTTACGTTGCGTACATAGTTGTTGTTATCGCTATTCAACGAATTGTTGTATGCGTTGCGACACTGGTCATCGCAAAATTTTTTGTCGGCTCGACCTTTTACTACCGCCCCGCAGGCAAGGCATGTTTTAGTTTCTGTCATTGTTATCGGGCTTTGTGTTTAGGTAGGCTTACTCACGAATATAAGGTACTTTTTCTGCTCCCTGTCATTTCAATTGGGCGCGCACTATCAACCTTTATTTTTTGAATTTAAAATTCTTTGAGCACAATCGGAGGCGCAAATCAACCCTGCTGCCAACATTATTACATCCTTCAGCACCAATCGCCCCGCGCCCGAGAGGTATGGAAATCCATACTCCGGTGTTGGAAAATCGCCACCCAAGTTTGGCACATATACTTCGGGTGTAGTAATCAAAAACGATAAGGTAACCAACGACATGCCGAAGGTGAGCAACCCGCCAACCAACCCAACTTTTGGCAACCAAATTCCGGCAAAGGTGAGCAACCCAATTAATACTATTACCGCGCCCAATCCATAAGCAAAAATATAGGTGCCATTCGCTTTGTGCCAATCGATATTTTGTTGCACTGTTTTTCCTTCGGGGTTTTTATACTCCTTGTATTCGGGTGTTTGTTTTGTATAAAAAAATGACATTAAGGGGCTATTGGCAACAAAAGGAACTATACCATCTGCTTCATATTGAAAAACCTTTAATCCACCTATCCAAAGCATTACAATAAAAATAGATACTCGCGCAATATGAATGTATTGCGATTGGCTGTTGGCTAAGATTGCTATTAATTTATTCATTAGGGTATCGTGTTTATCGGTTAAGTGTATCAGATTTTTATGGCATTGAGTTTTTTGCAAGCATTGTTTTTTTGCTCTTACTTGTCCTTCATTTTTTTCAACAGGTCTTCTAAATAGTCAATTTGAACATCCTGCATTTCCAATAACTTTTTGTTTTGCTGCACAAGTAAATGATCAATCTTTTTGTTCAAAAATTTGATTTCAATTTCTGCTTTTAAATTGATTTTGTAATCGTGTTCGCTTCGCAATCTATCCTTTTGCTCTTGTCTGTTTTGGCTCATCATAATAATGGGTGCCTGAATTGCTGCCAAGCAAGAAAGAATAAGATTGAGCAGAATAAACGGGTACGGGTCAAATGATTTTGCCGCCAAGAGCCAAACATTCACAGCCATCCACACAATAATGAACAAGAAAAATGTGATAATGAAAGCCCAACTTCCGCCAAAGTCTGCCACTTTATCGGCAACCTTTTCTCCAAAAGTTAGCTTCGCATCAATCGTATCTTGAATGTTTTCGGAAAAAACAGAAGTGTTTTTTTCGGTATCCATTACATCATTGCCTATGGCAGCTACCTCTTCGTTGTCTTGAGCAATTAATGAAGATAAATACAACCGCCTGTATTGATTTAACTCAGAAAACGAGATAATACAATCCTTGTCAAAATCGGGAAAATTAGACTTGATAAGATTGAAAATACCTGCTCTAATTTCTTGTACTTTCACCACTTCCCCTTCAGAAATTTTGGTTTTGCTTATGTGGCTGATGTTCATTTTGAGTGTTTTTTGAAGTAAAAGCCAACTTCCTTAGAATTTGCAAATTAAAGATAACAAAATCCATTTGTAAACGACTACAAGCGGAAACAAAACGACTATAAACGCTTATCATCCGACTAATACTTTTTGCCCTTCACACCTTTGCATCATCAAATTTTTAAACCGTTCCTCTAAGCCGGAACACAAAACAAAATGTTATGAGCAATTTAAAAAACAGCGTTCGCCTAATGGGCAATTTGGGTGCATCACCCGAGGTAAAAACTATTGCTACCGATAAAAAAGTAGCCAAGTTCAGTGTTGCCACCAACGAAACTC